>JAHEMX010000116.1 GCA_024643445.1 Desulfobulbaceae bacterium
CGTTGAAGACATTGGCATCAAGCCCCCCTCCGGAGGCCCACATGACCGGCTCTATACCAAGAGCTTCAGCCGCCTGGCGGGCCCGGAGCACTGCCGGGTGATCAACCGGGATATTGAATGCCTTGAAGGCATAGGACTTGGTGAACTCCATCACGGCGCCATATTCCTGCGCAGCAGAGCGGAAGGCAGCGATAACCTTGTCCGATTCACACTCAAGCTTTGCGTCCTGACCACTCCTGACTTCTACCCCCACCTCGGCCCGATCCGCGACAATATTCCGCAAGGTGCCTCCGGTGAACATACCGAAGTTTGAGGTCGTTTCCTCGTCAAGCCGTCCCGAACGGACACGAGAGATTGCATGTGCGGCTGCAACAATGGCATTGACCCCCGTTTCAGGGCAAATCCCCGCATGAGCGGCCTGACCGATAATGGTAAAATCCAGATCGACCTTGGCCGGCGCCCTGTTGATAATCGTGCCGACCGGCCCATCCCCGTCGAGGATATAGCCATATTCGGCTTTCAGTTCGGCATTGAGGTGGGTGGCGCCCCTGAGACCCGGCTCTTCCTGCACGGTGAAAACCACCTCAAGAGGGCCATGTGCGATTCCCTGCGCCTTCATGGCCTCGATGGTAGAGATGATTACCGCGATTCCTGCCTTGTCATCGGCACCGAGGACGGTTTCGCCCCTGCTGTAAATGCAGCCGTCCCGCAGTTTGGGCACCATATCGTCCGTCGGACCGATCGTATCCATATGGGAACAGAGCAGAATGGTCGGCGCTGCCGCCAGGGTTCCGGGAAACCGGGCGATGATATTGCCGGTGTCACTGCCGGTCTTTGGTGCTGAGTCATCGCGGCAAACCTCGGCATCGAGCCCGCGCAATTTTTCTTCAAGATAATCGGCGAGACGACCTTCCCGACCGATGTAGCTGTCCATGGAGGCAATCGTCATAAAAAGCTGGTGAACCGGGCTTTGTTCCGTCATTGTTGTTTTCCTCTCTTTCTTTTATCGTTGGAACACCAGAGCAGAGTCACTTCTCTGCCTGATAGGCATGGCAGGCGACCAATTCATGACCGACGTTCTGCCGCTCGGGCAGTTTCTTTTTGCATATTTCCATGGCATACGGGCAGCGGGGGTGAAAAACACATCCGGACGGCGGATTCATCGGGCTGGGAACCTCTCCGGCCATAGGCACCCGCTGTCTGCCCTGCATGGAAAGATCCGGCAGCGTCTCCAGCAACAGCTTGGTATAGGGGTGACGGGGGGCGGAAAAGATGGTGCGCGTATCCGCCGACTCACAGAGATGTCCCAGGTACATGACCCCAACCCGCGAGGCAATATGGTGCACGACGGCCAAGTCATGGGTGATGAGGAGATAGGACAGCCCCAGCTCCTTTTGCAGACGCTTCATCAGGTTCAGGATCTGTGCCTGGACCGACACGTCGAGGGCGGAGGTCGGCTCGTCGCAGACGACAAACTCAGGCCTCGTCGCCAGGGCCCTGGCGATGGCGATCCGCTGACGCTGCCCGCCGGAAAACTCGTGGGGATAGTTATAGGCGTCATCCTCGCCAAGGCCGACCTGGCGAAGAAGTTTGAACACCCTCGCGCGTACCGCATCATTTCCCTTCACCGTTCCAAAGGAGCGAATCGGTTCAGCAACGATACTCATGACCCTCCAGCGCGGATTAAGGCTGGCGTAGGGGTCCTGGAAAATCATCTGCATGCGCCTCCGGTACTGCCTCATTTCACGTCGGGTCTTGAGAAGGGCAATATCGGTCCCGTCAAATTCCATGCTTCCGCTCGTAGGCCGCTCAAGTCCCACCAGCATGCGGGCAACCGTCGTCTTCCCGCAGCCGGACTCCCCGACCAGCGCAAAGGTCTCTCCCCGGGCTATGTCAAAATCGATGTTTTCAACCGCCTTGACGAACTGGCGCTGTTTCCCTTCAAGGACCCTGTTCAGAAAAGGCGGCGAAACGTCAAAATGCCGGGTGAGATTACGCGCCCGCACCAGGGGTTTATTGTCGCTGCTCATCAGCCCCCTCCTTCTTACAGAGCCAGCAGGCAGCCTGGGAATTCCGCATCGGTATCAGATTCGGCCGCTCCCGGCGGCAACGCTCGAAAGCATGTGGACAGCGCGGATGAAAGGCACACCCGTCGGGAATATCGTTCAGACGCGGCATGGCTCCATCGATCTGGGTAAGCCATTCAACCTCACGGGCGATGGATGGAATAGAATTCATGAGCCCCACGGTGTAAGGATGATGGGGATTTTTGATCACGTCTTTCACCGGTCCCACCTCGACAATTCGCCCGGCATACATGACCGCGACCCGGTCGGCCGTTTCGGCAATAACTCCCATGTCATGGGTTATCAGCATGACGGCCGTCTTATGCTCACGGCAGAGCCGTTTCAGCAGCCGTATGATCTGGGCCTGAATGGAGACATCCAGTGCAGTGGTCGGTTCATCGGCGATAATCAGCCGGGGATTGGCGCAGAGGGCCAGGGCGATAACAACTCGCTGACGCATCCCCCCCGAAAACTGATGCGGAAAATGACCTATCCGTGCTTCCGCCGCCGGCAGCCCGACTTCCTTGAGCAGATCAATTGCCTGTCTTTTGGCTACGGCGTCACTAACGGGCAGATGAGTCGTAATGGTTTCAACCAGTTGCCGTCCCACCGAATACAGGGGATTGAGACTGGTCAGCGGATCCTGGAAGATAGCCCCGATCTGTTTGCCCCGTATGCGGCGCATCTTGGAATAAGACAGATTATCGATCCTCTTCCCTTCCAGCTCGATTTTCCCGTTAGCGATATAAAGCGGCGGTTCCAACAGACCCGTTATGGCTGCTCCGGTCAGTGATTTTCCAGCCCCGGACTCACCGACCACCCCAAGTACCTCGCCTGCAGCGATGGACATAGAGACTCCGTCCACGGCGGTAAGAAGACCCTTGCGGGTGGGGAGCATTACTCGCAGGTCCTGTACGTCAAGCAGTTGCTCACTCATCAGCGCAATTTTGGATTGAAGGCATCACGCATCCAATCTCCCAGAAGATTTACCGCGAGCACCAGTACTGCCAAGGCTGCGCCGGGGAAAACAGTGATCCACCATTCCCCTGAAAAAAGGTAGTCATTACCAATCCTGATCATGGTACCGAGGGACGGTTCCGTCGGGGGAATACCGACCCCGAGAAATGACAGTGTCGCCTCAAGGATGATAGCCAGCGCCAGGTTAATCGTCGTAATTACCAGGACCGGCCCCATGACATTGGGCAATACATGGCGTACCATAATAACGGCAGGATGCCTCCCGGCCACCTGGGCCGCTTCAACGTAGGACTTTTCCATTTCCACGACGGTGGAGGCGCGCACGGTTCTGGCGTATTGCGGCCAGAAAGAGACCCCGATGGAAAAAATAACGACGTAGATCGCCATTGCCTCGGCTTCATACACGTTCATCAGCCCACGACTGACGCCGTCAACCAGCAGGGCGATCAGTATTGCCGGAAAGGTGAGCTGGACTTCCGCCACCCGCATGATAAAGGCATCCACCCTGCCACCTGCGGATCCGCTGATGAGGCCGAGAGCGGTACCGAGAATGCCGGAAAAAATCACCGCGGCAAACCCTACCCCCAGTGACAGCCGTGAACCCCAGATGATCGTCGAAAGAATTCCCCGTCCCTGGTCATCCGTTCCGAGCAGGAAATTGGTGGTACCACCCTCTATCCATGCCGGCGGGAGAAAGGCATCGAGCAGGGAAAGACTGGTGAGGTCATAGGAATTGTGGGGGGCTATCCACGGCGCAAAAATGGTTCCGAGGATGTAGGTCACCGTTATGACCGCGGCCACAACCGTCACCGGTGACCGGCGAAAGCTGTAGAAAATATCGCTGTCGATGATCAGGGTGTACCTTTTTGCAATGTATCTAAAGATATCCACTTCTTATAACGCCTCGACTCATAGACAAATCAAAAAAGTCCGGCCTGCGCCCGCAGGCCTGCTATGACACCGCGCCGCCTTCCATACGCAGACGCGGATCAACCACATAGTAGAGAAAATCGACGATGAGATTGATAACGACAAAAATCAGGGCTACCAGCACCAGGTATGCCCCCATGACGGGCAGATCGACTCTCTGCACGGCCTGGAGGAAGAGATAGCCCATGCCCGGCCACTGGAATACCGTCTCGGTGATGATGGAATAGGCAATGATCTGACCGAGCTGCAGCCCGGTCACGGTGATCACCGGCACCAGCGTGTTTTTCAGGGCGTGACCGAAATTTACCGCCCTGTTCGTGAGTCCCCGGGCCCGGGCAAACTTGATATAGTCGGTGCGCATGACCTCGAGCATCTCGGAACGAACCAGACGCATGATAAGCGTCATCTGGAAAAGCCCGAGCGTAATTGCCGGGAGAATCAGGGAAATCAGGCCGGAAAACGAAAGAAAACCGGTTGACCAGAAACCAAGCTGCCTCACCTCTCCCCGCCCCATGGACGGAAGCCAGCCGAGAATCACGGCGAACAGATAGATCAGCAGGATACCGATAAGAAACGGGGGCAGCGATATCCCGACCAGTGATACCGATTGAAAAAGCTTACTGAGAAACCCATCCTTGTGAAGACCGCTGTAGACCCCCATAAAAACACCCACCACGAGGGCAAACAGACCGGAAACAAAACTCAGCTCCAGCGTCGCGGGTGCCCTTTCAGCGATCAGATCGATGACGGGTCGCCGCTGCTCATAGGAAATACCGAAATCCCCCATCGAGGCATTCTTCACAAACCGTCCGAACTGCACGACGATAGGATCATTGAGTCCAAGCGTTTCACGCAGCGCCGCACGCTCCTCAAAGGTTGTGTCCCTTCCCACCATACTGACGACGGGATCTCCCACGTAACGAAAGAGCGTAAAAGAGAGAAGGGCCACCATGAGCATAACCACGATGGACTGCAGTATTCTTCTGATGATAAAAGCGAGCATCCGGGATCTGTCTCCACACCGGGAACCCGTCCTTTCGGAAGCGGGTCCCGGTATCAGGAAAGAGGTATTAAAAGAGGAACAGTTACTTAACCATTACCCAGCGCAGACTGAGTGTATTGTCGGCAGACTGAGTCAGATCCACCCTGTCGCTTACGCCCCAGCTCAGAGCCTGCTGATGCAGCGGAATATGACCGACATCGTCCTTGTGGATCTGCATCATCTTACTGATGAGGGCCTGACGTTTGACAGGATCGATTTCAGCGGTCATCTCGTTGAGCAGCTTATCCACCTCCGGGTTGGAGTAGTTGCCACAGTTCCAGTTACCCTGGCCGGGCTGCGGATTCTCGATTTTCTGACCGTTGGTCTGGACGTTGTTGAAGTAGGTGTTATGCACATCAAAGCTCATCGGTGCCCATCCCAGCATATAGAAACTGGTATCCATCGAGGCGATCTTGGAAAAATGCTTGGCACGGGTCTGCGAGTTGAGCGTACATTTGATTCCTACCTTGGACAGCATGGCGGCGACGGCCTGGCTGATCGCCTCGTCATTTACATAGCGGTCATTGGGGGTATCAAGGACAATGCTGAAACCGTTCGGATACCCGGCCTCGGCCAACAGACGTTTCGATTCCGCCGGGTCGTAGGGGAAGCGTTTGTTGAGAGCCTCATCGAAGCCGTTGATGTTCGATCCGATCATCAGAGCAGTCGGATAGCTTGCGCCGCGCATGATCTTCTTGTTGATGGCATCGATATCGATGGCCTGGTACATGGCCTTGCGCACCCGGACATCCTTCAGCGGGTTCTTGTCCTTGACATCTCCGTAGAGCAGCTCGTCGCGCCACATGTCAAAACCGAGAAAGACCGTCCGTACTTCCATGCCTTCCATAACCTTGAAGCCTGGCGTCTTCCGCACGCGCTGGACATCCTGGATCGGCACCGGGTAAATCATGTCGAGCTCGCCGGAAAGCAGCGAGGCGATCCGGGTGGCGTCCGCCTTTATAGGCGTGAAGATGGCCTCGGTGATGTTGTCCGTCCGCTTGTCCCACCAGTTCGGGTTCGGTACCATGACCGTTTTTACCTGGGGTTCCCTGCTCTGCAGCATGAATGGCCCGGTACCGTTGGTATGCCTGGTTGCATAGGTTTCTTCAGTACCGGATTTAAAACCGGTCACGCTAGCACTGTTGTTCTCCTCACACCATTTTTTCGGCATGATATACCAGCGGAAAATATCACCCAGCAGCAGAGGCCAGGGGCCCTTGGTGATGATATCGATGGTGTTGTCGTCAATTTTCTTGATGTCCTTGATACCGGCGACGAAGGATTTCATATCGGAACCCTCGCCCATCGCCCGCTGCCAGGAAAAGATGACATCATCGGCGGTAAAGGGGCTGCCGTCATGCCAGGTTACGCCCTTGCGCAGGTTGAATCGCCAGACATCCGGCTGGGTCAATTCCCAGCTTGTGGCAAGACTTGGCTCAATGCTTTCGTCTTTGGCGTGACGCACCAGCCCTTCATAGATGTTTGCGGTAAAACCAAGGGTCATGGTGTTGTTCATGGTGTATGGATCCATGGATCCGGCATCCGACTGAAAGGCCCACTTGAACGTCTTGGACTGAGCGGGCATGGCTACCGCAATCAGCATGACGGCAATTGCCGCGCTTGTCACTAAAATACGGGAGAACGCTTTTCTCGCTACCATCTACCTACCTCCTCTTCTCTTATACTACTGGTTTAGAAACACCTGCGCCGTTACCCGGTTCGACCGAGTATAAGCGCCTGACGATCAATCTAATTCAACCGGTATATTCCCGAAGTTGAGCGCTGTGAAGGACCACTTGCATGGCAGTCCGAGTTGCCAGAGAATGCAGATACTACAAAGACCGACTCCCTGTCGTCAAGCCTTTTTCAGTGAACGGCGGCGTCAAAAATCAGAGCAGGATTGCAGCACCTGCCAGGGAACAACCCTTGCCGTTTTCCTTTACAAAAATGTGATGACCAGGTCCGCCGCAGACTGCTCATTATCCGGTCGCCAGAGCTCGCTTGAATACGGTTTTCATGACAAGATTGTCAGACCGTGACGCCTTGGAAAAGTCATATCCGGGAAGCAAGAAGATCCATGATCATGCGGCAATGAAGCTCCACCCCGGCAAGCAGGACGTCTTCGCTGTAATCAAACCTGCTGTTGTGCAGGGGAAACCCGCCGGGCCTGCCGACGCCCAGAAAGACAAAGCAGCCTTTGGATTTTTCCAGGTAAAAAGACATGTCCTCGCCGCCCATCGTCACTTCCGGCTCACGCACGTTTTCTTCTCCCACGATCTGCGCCGCCGCACGGCAGGCCAGCGCGGCCACCTCCGCATCATTGATGGTGGGAGGATAGCCTGCCAATAATTCGAGTTCATAACTCGCTCCCATGGCCTCGCAAACGCCACGGATGATCCGTTCCATCCGCTCAGGCCATGACTGCCAGACCTCCCGGTCGAATGTCCGGGCTGTGCCGCACAAAACAGCCGTATCCGGAATGATATTGAAGGTGGTACCACCATGAAAGCTTCCTACCGTCAGGACCGAGGGATTAACCGGGTTCATCTGTCTGCTGACAACACGCTGCAGGGCGTTGACGACCTGCACGCCTACGTCAATCGGATCGACACAGAGGTGGGGCATTGCTCCATGTCCGCCTTTGCCGATTATTTTCAGATCGAACCGGTTCATTGCCGCCATCAACCGGCCGGCCTTTATGCCGATACTGCCGGCAGGCAGAGCTGGCCACAGGTGAGCGCCAACAGAATAGTCGACATGGGGATTTTCCATCACCCCCTCATCAATCATCGGCCTGGCGCCGCCGGGACCTTCTTCGGCCGGCTGGAAGAGAAATTTCACCTGGCCCGTGAGGCTTTCTCTCAATTCATTCATGACCAGCGCAGCACCAAGCCCCATGGCCATATGTCCGTCATGACCGCAGGCGTGCATGGCCCCCTCGTGTACTGAGGCAAAAGGCAGTCCTGTCTCTTCCTGAATGGGCAAGGCATCCATATCAGCCCGAAGCAGCACTGTTTTTCCCTGACTGCCGAGCGGCATGAGTCCGACGACCCCATATCTGGCAATACCGGAGGTGACCTGAAGTCCGAGTTTCTCAAGCTGTTCAGCAACAAAAGCCGATGTTTTTTCTTCCGTGAAGGCGGTTTCCGGAATTTTATGGAGAGCCCGTCTCAGGTTGATGATTGTCTCTTTGTGCTTGTCGATACGTTGCTTCAAATCCACCATGGATAGAATCCTCGCTGGGAGTAAATACAGAATAATCTGTCAAGGAGCGGTCCCCTCGGCCTGCCAAAGCAGAACGGCTGTCCGCCTGTTCTTGCATGTCCAACCTGTTATAGCCGATCTGAGGCTGATCTCCCACCCATTATATGCAGAACGCGGTAATTCCTGCCGGACCGAACCCGGCTCAGCCGGCAGTTGCCCGAAGTTCGCACCTGCCATGCGGATCACCGGCTCATCTGATCTATGAATAGTTGTTGAAGCAGCTCGTAATTAATGAGTATAATTTTTGTTTTCAAACAGTTTTCCCGGATCAGACAAGGAGTCAACATGTCCACCCCTAAGATTCACCTCGGCTACCTTCCCGGTTCCATCGGTCGTATCGCAGAGCTTCATGGCGCCTATTATCATGAGCACTGGGGATTTGGTCTGTATTTCGAGGCAAAGGTTGCCACCGAGATTTCACAATTCCTGCAACGATACGATACGGATCGCGACGGAATCTGGGTTGCAACCGGCAATGGACGTGTTGAAGGTTCAATAGTTATTGATGGCGCAGATGAAGGAAACGGGGGAGCCCACCTGAGATGGTTTATCGTCTCCGATGATCTGCGTGCAAATGGTGTCGGCCGGGAGCTCATCAACAAGGCTATCAGCTTCTGTCACGCACAAGGATACAGGAAGGT
>JAHEMX010000604.1 GCA_024643445.1 Desulfobulbaceae bacterium
CTTGGCCATTTCAAATCTCCTGATATCGTTATACCGAATCGCCTGCATCTCGGCACAAAGCGATGGTAACATGTAACATCAACCTGTCCAGTCTAAATAAGAGCCGAATCCCGATTTCTACCCTTTTTTGCAATTGTTTTCAAGAATTTTATTACGTTCTCCCGCAAAAGAAATCTCCTGACGATGCTCAGGTACGTTCCTCCGGTCCGGCGGCGGTACCCGTTCTTGCTGGCGGCAGCAATGTAAAGCGGACTTCGTGCCATTTGCGAACGGCAGTTACGATTCCGGCGACAGATGCTGGGCATCGGAAGAGACCGGCAGCAGGGAAACGAAAATATCCTCCCCCTCTATTTTCAGCTCATACCGCTTGAGCGGCGGAGAATCGTGATTAAGACACTGCCCGCTCTCAAGGTCGTATTCCCATTTGTGCCGCGGACATACTGCGCGTTTCCCCCCCCGGTACTCTGTCAGCAGATCGGCACCCTGGTGTTTGCAGGATGCCTCTACCGCAAAGAAGCTGCCGTTTTCACGTCTGATGATCCCGACCAGCCGGCCCATCAACTTTACGACTTTATGCGTCTTTTCTTTAAATTCCTGGAGGTTTGACACCTTGACGTAATCCATCACAAACGTAACCTACCGTTTCTCGCTGCCGCCTAGAACCTGCTGGCAATTAACAGGTGACAAGGACAGATATTTGCCGCATACCTGATGCTGATAGAGGTTAACTTTTACAGGAAATTACCATCCACCAGAGGGACATGCGGTTCTCATTGGTCGCGCCAAGAGCGTTGATGCCATCCGTTTTCTCTTGCACACTTCTCCCTCACATGTTAGCAAATAGCCAATCGAAATCTTGATAATCATTACTAACAAAATATCGAGTCAATGCAAAATAATAATTCCGTCTGGCAATTTTTCTCATCAGTCAGGCTCGCGCTGTTCACGCTCAGCCTGATTGCCATCACCTCCATCATCGGAACCGTTATTCCGCAGAACGAGGCCGGTGAGTTTTATGTGCAGAACTTCGGCCCGATAACGGCGCGTTTTTTTGGTGTCCTCGACATACCTGACATGTACCGTTCCTGGTGGTTCCTGGCTCTGCTTTTTTTGCTGGCATTTAATCTTGTTATCTGCAGTATCGATCGTTTTCCCTCGGTGTGGAAACAGATCAAGACGGACGGTCTGGCCTATTCTGAAGAAAGGCTGGCCAAAATGGCCAACAGCCATTCCTGGCAGCATAATTGCTCTGCCGCCGATACCGCTGACCTGCTGGAAGAAAAACTCCTCAATAAAGGCTGGAAACTATCCAGCCGACCCCACGATGATGCCCGGCTGGTTTTCAGCCAGAAAGGAAACTGGACGAGGGTTGGCGTATACGTCGTTCACACCTCTATTCTGGTTATCTTCCTTGGCGCGATAATCGGCTCACTAGCCGGTTTCAAGGGCAGCGTCCTGATACCCGAAACAAAACAGAGAGATCGAATCTTTCTTTATGGCAGCGCAGAGGCAAAAGAACTGGGTTTTGGCGTACGCTGCAATAGTTTTGGTATCGAGTTCTACCCGAACGGCATGCCCAAAGAATATACGTCGAGCCTGACCATCGTCGAAAATGGCAAGGATATCCTGACCAGGAAAATCGAGGTTAACGATCCCCTCTCCTATCACGGCATAACCTTTTACCAGTCCAGTTATGAAGCCTACCAGGATTTTATCATCACGGTTAAAGTTCCCGCATCAGGCAAACAGCAGGTCTTCGTCGTGCCTTTTCAGCAGCAGAAAAGCTGGGAGGATGAAGGATTGAAATTCGGCATCATCAATGCCAAGGCTATCGGGCAATCCATCGTAAGCGCAAAACTGTGGTTCAGCGACGGCAGCGCAGCTCCGCAGCTTGAATGGATTGAGGACGGAGCACAACTGACGGTTGAGACAGAACGCGGCAAATACCTGGTATCGGCCAAACAGATGTATGCGACCGGACTGCAGGTCGCTCATGACCCCGGTGTCTGGTGGGTATATATCGGCTGCGGCCTCATGCTCTTCGGACTCTATGTCGCCTTTTTCATGTCGCATAGAAGATTATGGCTGTATATTAGCCCAGCAGGAACTGGTTCGCAGGTTCTCTTCGCCGGTTCGGCCAACAAGAACAGACCCGGTTTTGAGCGTCAGTTTGGTGAGCTCAAAGAGATGCTCTGCAGCGAATAATAGCCGTTTCATACCCGCTGCCGTTTTTAAATTGCCATGTCATCTATTGAACACCAAGAAAACATCGGGATACCAACAATATTTACGAATACGGAGCCTCAGCATGGATAGTTCTCAGCTTCTTGGCATAACGACCTTCGCCTATCTTTTCGCCTCATTCCTCTATATCGGTGTGCTGGTTTTCCGGAATCACAAACTCGGCACCATAGCCACCGGTTTTACCGCCATCG
>JAHEMX010000605.1 GCA_024643445.1 Desulfobulbaceae bacterium
TTTCATGCGCTTACATCAAAGGAAAGTGTATTACGAAAAGCTAAAAAGGGCTGCCCTGCTGGAACAAGACAGCCCTTGAAATAGAAATAGAATAGCAGATTATTTGCTTAGGCTGGGAACTTTATCGCTGCTGCCCCCTTTAATAAAGCCAATGCCAATAAACCCGGCCGCACCGACTAAGGGGACAACATAATCAGGATCGTTGCTACCTTGAACATTTCCCTGGGCGAGAACAATCTTCTGGTTGGCATCAACGGTCTTCATGCCGTCCGCCGTGGCGAATACCAGGCGGCCTTCGGTAACAGTTATTTCGGTTTTTCCTTCTTTGTCAACAACTACGAAACCTTTAACAGACGAGGAACCAGCCGCATTGAAAACAATCTCGGCAACCATATAGGTGTCGTTCGGGGTGTAAAAGGCTATCTTGCGGGCATTGGAGTTGATAATGTAGTTGACCGTACCTTCCTGTACGTAGAGTTTGAATATATCGGACTCGTTGGTGACCGCAATCTTTGATCCGGGTTCCGCGACGATGGAAATACCCTGCGACTTGAGCATGCACTTGCCGTCACAAACGAGAAGCGCACCGTCTTCCACCGGATTCTGGCCGGACAGTTTGGTGGTAATCTGTCCCTTGTCATCAAGGACGGAGATATCGCCATGACCGATGCTGCCGCCGGCGAAGGCAAGATTTATTGATGCCACAGATAAGGCTGCCATCAGTGCTACTGCTTTGATAAATGTCTTCTTCATGTCACTCTCCTGTAAGTCGCTGATAACGTCCTGTGAGCGGATTGTACACTTATACAGACTCATGATAATGCCAGTATACGACTTTATCAAGTCTTTTTTTATGGTTATGTCCTCAAAAACCTCGCAGGAACCTAATCGCTCGGAATGTCAGGTTCAGTAATTATGGGGACAGTATACTTAATTCGATATTATGACCACCGCCAAGGCCAAGCTCAAGCTCTAGCGCTCCCTGAGCCGATTCAGCCGTTGCTGTTTCTGCCCTTGACGATTACCCCGCTCTTGTAGGTCCTGATCCGCCTCGGGTTGGTCGGCCGGGGGACGACACGGGAAGGGGTGGCAGGCGATTGGATGTCGGGAGACTGGGCCCCCGGCGCTGCCGCCTCGCTTCCCACCGGCCGTCCGATAATCTGCTGGGCGGTGGTCGTCGGGATTTCCGGCTTCTTGTATTGCGGAACCTTCACGTCGCGAGCATCGGCAATATCGAGCATCTCGTCCTTGCCGTTGAGGGTGACGATCACCTTGCCCCGCAGGATCTTCTTGATGGCCGCCTGCTGCAGGAAATCCCCTTCCTGGTAGAGCTCCTGCCGCCGCTCCTTCTTGTCGTAGATGACGGCCCGGCTCTGTTCGTCCGCTCCCATGATCGTTCCCATCAGCACCACGGCAAGCGAGGACAGCTCTACCCCGGCCAGGGGATCGCTGTTTACCGGTTCTACCACGGCGCTGCTTCGGGAGGCAAAGAGGTTTCGCCTGGTGATGGCCGCGATATCGATATCCTTTTGCACCTTCCGTCCCGCCGTTGCCGCTACGGCCGCGGCCGGCTGGGCCGCCTGCTTTTGCCCGGGCTGATCGGCGGCCAGGCGCTTGCCGAGCAGGTAGTAAAAGCCCTCCACCCCGCCGATGCAGAGCAGCGTCACGAGCAGGAGGACAAGGAGGTATTTCAGTCTGCGATTAGCCATGGAGCTCTTTACATCCGATTATTCAAGGCAACCCTGATGAACGAATAATCTGTTTATTCAATTTACCATTATCTTTTATTCTACGACTATGACAGTTTCTTCTCGATGGTGAAGATGGAGATCACCACATCGAGCAGATCCCCCGCCCGCTTGTTTTTCTGGATGGCCAGACGCTTGATCAGGACGACGTCCTGTGCCGACTCAACCTGGGTCAGAAAATCAACGAGCTGAGTCAGCGTCACCTCCTCCATCTTCATTTCGACCACCGATTCCAGGTAGCCGTCATCAAGCTCGGTGTTTGACGGTTTCATATAGGTGACCCTGTCCTTTACTTTAACCGCTGTGGACTGTTTCTCAAGGTAGCTGAATAAAGAAAATTGCGGGTTGCGCAGTTTGAGCTGCTCGACTACGCCGCTCTGCCGGCTCTTGAGCTCGAGGTATTCCTGCTGCAGAATGGCCATGTCGAGCACTTCCCGCTCCTTTCTCGCCAGCGACCGCTCCAATGCCTGCCTGGCCTCGAGATAGGGGGAAATAATCCCCAGGAAGACGACAAAACAGACGACGAAGGCAACGCCTGCCGAAACAAACAGCCTCTCCCGCCCGCCGAGACGGTCAAAACCCGATTTTGCTCTTAATCCGGATAGTATGTTTTTTTTAGCCATAAGAGATCCTGTCGCCTCAGAGGTCGAGCTTCAACTCAAACCGCACGCCCTGCTCCTTCGG
>JAHEMX010000606.1 GCA_024643445.1 Desulfobulbaceae bacterium
GAACAATATCTGAAACAGGTCTCGGGAATGGTGCCCGGTACAAAGGTTGGAGCACTCGTCATGGAAGCAGGTTCAGGTGCATTGATCGGATACGCTCAGACCCCATCCTTTGATCCGAACAAATTTCATACCTACTCCGAAGAAGTATTCAGAGATATATTCGATGAGACGCTGGCCGTCCCGGATCCGTTTAAGATTTTTTTAAGAGATGTATCTCTTCTTGAAAGTGTGTCGGAACAGGGGAATCCGTCTGAGCCATGGAGCCTTGCAGCCGAAAAGCGAAAACTGGGCATACAGCTCCAGTTATGGGATAAACTCGGGGCGGGAAGTCGCGGACAACCCGATTTCGTCAGTTCCCAGCCGCCCCTGTCAGACAGGGTCGCGCATGATGCGGCCATTTTACCTCAAAGAGATTTCGAGACCGTGCCGGTCATGCAGACGCCGCTGCAGCTCCTGACGGCAATCACCCGAATTGTCAACGGCGGCATCGGCGTTACTCCACATGCGGCGGATCGTTTCGTGCTGCGCAGAAACCAGAATGAATTTCTGCTGGAAGATCTCAAGCCTGCCGTGAAAAAAGGCGTGCTGCATGATGGTGTATCTGTTGAGGCCCGTGAGCTGTTCAGGGTTCAGGCGCAACCCGGTCCTCTTGGTTCATCGGTTCTTGAGGGCCAGAGCACGTCCTATCGAATGAACGGAGGAATGAGTTCGTTCAGACGCCATTATGTTCTCTTGACTCTTGTCCCGGTAAAAGAACCGGAACTGGTGCTGATGATTGTCACGTCCGCTCCCGGTTATCTGCCGGAGCCGGGGGATGGTGGTGTTTTGCTCCATGAGGTAATGGGAATCGTTTCCCCCATCGTCGCCTTGCAACGGGTAATGAAGAATCTCGCTGATATGATGAGTCCGGGCAATACCGGAAATATCAATTATTCCGGGTCCGCCAATGGCGACTCTGCGGGCTCGAATGTTTCGGGCGCCGGAGACAAGGTGCAGCGGGAAGCTGAGATAAGAATGCCGCTGTTGAAAGATATGAGTTTACGGAAAAGCCTGCGGCTGCTCCAGGGCGTCGGCGTTGAGGTTGAAGTCAGGGGTACCGGCAGAGTGGTGGATCAGCAGCCTGCCGCTGGGACCGTGCTGACGCGGGAAAAGAAAATTGTCCTTTTCCTCGAACGAGATGCAGTCGACGCACATTTCAAAAAGGATTCAGACACAGAACGGCAGTGAGGTGCATCGTGGAGGGGAATCAGAAAACAGTCGGACAGGAAGAGATGAAGCATCTTCCGCATCTGGGCGAACTGCTTTATGGTCTGGATTGTGTCATTGATAATCCGATAGTTCCTGAGGGAATTCTGATAGCTTCAATTACAGCGGATTCCCGGGAAGTCAGGGAACACAGCCTGTTTTGCGCTGTTTCAGGGAGCGTGACGGATGGTCACCGCTATATCAATGAGGCCATACGGGCAGGAGCGGCCGCTGTTGTCATCGAACAGGAGGCGCCATTTTCCCGGGAACAGGGACAGCCGGTCGTGCCGGTTATCAGGGTAAGGGATTCCCATAAGGCACTCGGGGTGATCGCTGCCAGGTTCTATGCAAATCCGGCCGACAAGATGGTGATGATCGGCATTACCGGCACAAACGGCAAGACAACCGTTTCCTATCTGCTGGAGCATGGACTGGTCGGGGCCGGATGGAGCGTCGGGGTTATTGGCACGGTCGATTATCGTTATCACCGTAAAAACGGGTCTGTCGTACGCTATCCTGCTCCTTTTACCACTCCTGATCCGGTTCGTTTTCATGGGATTTTACGAGAAATGCTCGACTGCGGCGTCAGTCATGTGGTGATGGAAGTCTCATCACATGCCCTGCAGCAGCAGCGTTTGGGGCCGGTATCCTTCTCTGTCGGCCTGTTTAGCAATCTGAGCCGGGATCACCTGGATTATCACCAAACGATGGATGAGTATTTTGCGGCAAAAAGCATCTTTTTTTCGCGCTACCTGAAAGATGACTCGACCGCCATCGTCATGACAGCAGATCCGGAAGAAGACCGGGAGGCAGCGCTCTGGGCCAATAAGGCGCTGGCTCTGTGCCGGGCACGTTCGCTTCATACTATTGTCTGCGGTCCCGCCGAGGATGCAGGCTTCAGCTGTCATCGCGCCACCTTTGGCTTATCCGGCATGGACGCGATAATCAGCGATAGAGCAGGAAACGAGTTCTCCCTGCAGTCCCGGCTGATAGGAAAATTCAATCTGGATAATCTGCTGATCAGCCTGGCCGCACTGGTAACGCTTGGTATCGGTACGCTGCGCGCCGTTGAACTGCTCAGTACGGCGGAGGCAGCGCCAGGACGGTTGCAGCGCGTTGTTTTACCGGACAAGCCGCTCGGCCAGCCGACGGTTCTGGTTGACTACGCCCACACACCGG
>JAHEMX010000117.1 GCA_024643445.1 Desulfobulbaceae bacterium
TGTTACCATGGTAGGAGTCGGTTTGCTCGTCTCCTCGCTTTCCATGACCATGCAACAGGGGCTGCTTGGCTCATTTCTCTTTATCATGCCGGCCGTTACCCTATCCGGTTTTGCCACACCCGTTGAAAATATGCCTGCCTGGCTGCAAAAAGCCGATCTCATCAATCCAGTACGCTATGTGATAATCGCCCTGCGAAATATTTCCCTTGAGGGAGCCGATACCGCCATGATCTGGCCTCAACTCTGGCCCATGCTGCTGATCGCTTGCGTGACCCTGCCGCTGGCGGCCTGGCTTTTTCGTAATCGCTCCATGTGACAGGAGCAAACAGCGCTTTCTCCGACAGGCTCCCGGACCATTGCAGGGGGGGACTGAGCGGGAGGCATCTGCTGGGCGGGTTCGGATTGCCTGTTGCAATCCGTGGAATGTAGGGGCTAGCGATCAAGTGAAAACAGTCCGGCAGGTGGAATCCGTTTTCCTGCCGGACTGTGAGGAAAGGCTATCAGGCGGGGCCGTACTCCTTCTCGATTGCTTCAAGAACTTCGTCGGACATCTTGTAGCTGTGTTTTTCACCGGGGAATACGCCGCTCTCGACTTCTTCCTTATACTTCTTGAAGGTATCGATCATCATGTCGCCGAAATGCTGATACTGTTTGGCAAAGGACGGCGTGAAGTTATCGTACATACCGAGTACGTCTGGGGTGACAAGAAGCTGTCCCGAACAGCCGGGACCGCCGCCGATACTGATGGTTGGAACATCAAGCTTTTTGGTGATATAGGCAGATAATTTTGCCGGAACGGCTTCAATGATGATGCCGAAAACACCAGCCTCCTGCAGTGCCAGGGATTCCCTGACGACCTTGCGGGCCGAATCCATATCCTTACCCTGGACTTTCAGTCCGCCAAGAGCACCCACTGCCTGCGGGTGCAGGCCGACATGCCCCATGACCGGAATACCCATCTCGACGATAGCCTTGGTTTTTTCGATATGGTGCGGGGTCGCTTCGAATTTGACGCCGTCAACCTTCGCTTCCGTGATAAAGCGTGCGGCATTGCGCATCGTTTCGTCGATACCGTACTGGAACGAGCCAAAGGGCATGTCGGCGATGACCATGGTCCGGTCACAGGCACGGGCAACGGCGGCGCAGTGCAGGACCATCATGTCCATGGTGGCGGTCAGGGTGGTGGGATGTCCATGGACGACCATGGCGCAGGAGTCGCCGACGAGGATCATGTCGATGCCTGCATCGTTTACCTTTTTGGCGGTCGGGAAATCATAGGCGGTAAGCATGGTGATGGCCTCGCCCTTGCTGCTCATGGCCTTGATGGACGTAACGGTGTGCTTCATGGGAAAATCTCCTTGTTATTTGTTAATTGCTGGTCCTGTCAATGAAACAGAACGATAATAATGTTGAACGGATCGGTTCTTTCATGGCTTCGATGGCGTTGCCATCTGTTTCAGCGAGTTTGTCGTTTCTGCGCGCATCTGGTTAACGGTCTCACCTGTTTTAAAGAGCGTTTTCAGCTTAGATTTCGCTGGATCTGGACCAGTGCGTCGGCGTCGCCGACATTGCCGGGGAAGATGATATAGGTCATGCCAGGATACCGGGTTTCTTCGCCGAGTTTCCAGGCGGGAACACCCGGCAGCGCCTGCCCGATAATCATGGCCCTGCGCACTCCCAGCGCCTTGGTCGCAACATCGCTCGAGGTGATGCCTCCTTTGGCCACAAGATAGCGCGGTTGAGCCTTGATACTGCGGACAATTTCTATAAGACTGTCGGATACGGTCTGTCCAATCTCAAGACTTGAGGCGGCATCAGCTCCGGTTACCAGTTCCCGGCTGGTATAAATAGCCGCGTCCCGCCCTGATTCGAGGATTTCAGAAGCGGTGTCGGTTATACGCCGGATCTCGGCCTGCCGGTTGTCCGTATCCAGCAGTTGCCTGACGTTTACCTCTACCGGAGTAATATCGGTCTGTTCGAACAGGGTATTCACCTGGCTGGTGGTTTTTGCCACATAGGAGCCGATGACAAACAGACCGCCATTTTCACTTCCGCTGATCAGCTCGTCTTTGGACAGGAGCCCTCCTGTTTCGTCCAGACCGGTCCTGGTGCGGACAAATGATGCGGCGGTGCGGTAGAGAAATTCCTTTCCCTGTTTTTCCACGGCTATCAGTGCGGCCACAAGCACTTCCATATCACGATACGATGCTGCATTGACGCAGCAGGCCTTGGCGGGATATACGCGGGACAGGAGTTCGGCAACGCGATCGGGCCCCCCTTTGCGGATATCATCGATACTGATTGATCTGACATCAGCGGCCCGTATGGCTCCTGCGGTTTTCTCCTCGATATATTTCTTCAGATCAGAATGGCTGAAGCCAAAGGCCGCATCCCGGGCGAACGGCGTCTGGGCCGCCGGTACAAGCTGTTTCCCTTCCCGCACGTAATGAATGTCATTGATGGTGTAGCGGCCGCCTTCCAGGAAAAACGGAATGACCAGGTAGGGCAGATCCTGCTTGCCGATGGTCCTGGCCGTCTCGTCGACCTCGGCGGGGAAATGTCCGCGCAGGGTTGAATCGCTTCTGCTGATGATGACCGCCCGCACTCCGGTTGTCTCTGTTGCCGTCCTGATGGCGTTGCCGATCTCGCGGGCCAGTTCGCACGCCTCGTCGCGGGGAAGGCTTCTGCTGTTGGTCAGGATGAAAAAGGCCGGATAGGCTCCTTTGAGTTCACTCTCCAGGGCCTCGATCGTCCAGGTGGTCAGGACCGGGAGGTCACGCGCCGTCTGCGTGCCCGTCGGGTCATCGTCGAGCACGATGATCTTGTAGTCGGATCTGCTGATCTCCCGCCTGATTTCAGGAAGGAGGCTGGTTGCCCAGTCCGGCGGCAGCGTCTTCAGAAAATCGATGTCGATTACACTGGTTTCATTCATGGCGAAAGGCTCTAGTTAAGGTGGAAGATGTTCTGTTCGATGAATTTCCAGGTCTGTATATAGTCTCCCTGCGTCATCAAGACTTCAAGGCGGCCGGTGTCGATGGTGTCGAACATCCGCCAGATTTTCGAAGTCATGCGGCTGTTGGCCTCGAAGGTTCCCTTGATGTCCCAGCGGGTGGGAGAGGTGTCCGAAGTGAAATAGTCGTTGTAGCCATATTTTTTCAGGTAGAAGAGGAATTCCACGTAATCGAGATAGTGCTTGGTACCGCAGAAATAGTCCCAGTCCCATTTGCCGTCGTTGTCATTGATGTGGATGTAGTATTTGAAGGGGCTCGCCTCCAGCAGCGATACCGCTTCTGCCGGGTTCTCGTTGCCGTACATGGAATGGCCGAAATCAAGGGTCACTCCCATGGCGTCGATCTTGATGTCGTTCAGCAGGCAGAGCGCCTTGGCGGCGGTATCGACGAAACAGCGGCCGCGGGTTTCACTGGGCTTGTATTCCACATACAGAGGAATGTCCCGGCGGTAATCACCCGCCTCTGAAAACGTTTCTATCAGATGGCGCCAGGCCGTGGCGTAATCATGCTGAAAGGCGAATTCATAGCCGTCGCCGAGCGGACAGCAGGTGACTTTGTCGGCGCCGATGTCCGCTGCAAAATCCTTGGCATCCTTGATGAACTGTACCGCTTTCTCCCGGGCGGACTGGCTGAGCGAGGTGAGTCCGCCGTTGCGGAATTCAGGTTCGGCCTTGACATTGACATTGACGGCGGACACGGCCAGTTTGTACTTCTTCAGTGCCGCCCTGGTCTGCTTTACGTCGCTGACTTCGTAGGGGTGGACGATTTCAACGCCGGAGTAGCCTTCAATGGTCGACAGGAGTTTGAATTTCTGATCCAGATTCAACGGCTCATTGTATTCGTGGAAGCGGTCCTTGGTCTTGGACAGGAAACTGGTGATAATTGCTAATTTCAGCATGATGTGGATCTCCGGATAGTGTGTTTCGGCTGTTTACTGCAGCGATTAATTAGTCTTTTTACGGTGAAAGAGCAACTCTTTAACACGGGTGACCATTCTCTTGTACCAGCCAAACTGGCAGACAAGGGTCCAGGCGATGATAAGAAAAAGCATCAGGGATACCGGACGGGTAAAGACGGGCATGAAACTGCCCTGCGAAACCATCAGCGCGCGCCTCAGGTTCTCATCGGCCATCGGGCCGAGGATGACGCCGATGACCAGCGGGGCGATGGGGTATCCCATGTTTGTCAAAAAGTAGCAGATAATGCCGACCGGCAGCATCAAAAACAGGTTGAAGATATTGAGGCCGAGCGAGTAGGAGCCGATAATGCAGAGCACCCCGATGATCGGCATGAAGAGCGGGGTAGGGATGTTGAGTATCTTCACCACCTGCTTGGCCAGGATCATGCCGGTGATCCACATGGCGATTGACGCCAGCAGCAGTATCGCGGCGACTTCGCGGATGAACGTCGGGTGCTCGAAGGTGATCATCGGTCCGGGGGTGACGCCGTGCAGCATCAGCGCGCCGAGCAGCATCGCGGCGGGCGGACTGCCCGGAATACCGAGGTTGAGCAGCGGGATCATCGCGCCGCCGACGCAGGCGTTATTGGCCGTTTCGCTGGCAATGACGCCCTTGAGTTCGCCGGTGCCGAAGGTCTCCGGATGTTTGGAGGTGTTTTTCGCGGTTCCGTAGGAAACCCAGCCGGCAATATCTTCGCCGATGCCGGGAACGGCGCCGATCCCGACGCCGATCAGGGCGGAGCGGATGATAGCCGGAATATTGTGCAGGATCGTTCCTATTTCGGGCATGATGCGCTGCAGTTTCTTGGCCTTGGGCATCTGGGACTGATCGCGGAGCACCCCGATGATCTGGGGGATGCCGAATGCACCGATGAGGACCGGCACCACCTCTATACCGCTTTCAAGATCGGAAATGCCGAAGGTGAAACGGGGGAAAAACTGGAGCTGGTCGCGGCCGACGCAGGCCAGGAAGAGTCCGAGAAAGCCCATTATCCAGCCCTTGATGACCAGGTCGGGAGCCGTCAGGGTGCCGCTTATCAGAATGCCGAAGAAGGCCAGCAGAAAGAATTCGAAAGAGGTAAACTGAAGGGCGAATTTGGAGATGATCGGTGAAATGCTGACCACGAAGAGCATGCTGATGATGGTTCCTATCGCCGAGGCTGTCGTGGTGAGGCCGATAGCCCTGCCGCCCTGCCCCTTGCAGGCCAGGGGATAACCATCCAGGGCGGTGGCGGCGGAGGCGGCGGTGCCCGGGATGTTGATCAATATCGAGGCATAGGACCCGCCGTAGGTGCCGCCCACGTAGATGGACAGCAGGCAGATCATGGCCATCGGGGTTTCCATGCTGTAGGTCAGGGCGGTCAGCAGGGCGACGCCCAGCGTGGAAGTAAGTCCCGGCATCGCACCGAAGAGGATGCCGAGCAGAACAGAGGCGAAGAGCACGACGAGCGACATCGGATCGCTGACCATGCCGCCGATGATTTCGAAGAATGACTGTATGCGTTCGAGAAATATCATGAACAGAGACTCCCTTATGACCAGAAATCGGCGTACCAGACAGCGTCCAGCAAAAATACCACCAGCCCCTCATGGGGCATGGGCACAAGAAGGAAATACTTGAAGATGATGCCGATGGTGAACGGCGTCACGAAGGCGACAATGAGACTGCGCCTGAATTTTTTAAGAAGCTGCGGATCGTGCGCAAGCTGCCGGTATGTCGTGAAGATAAGGAGAATAATATAGAGCACCACCAGCAGATCGGCGGAGAATGGAACTACGTTGCCGATCCTGTCGGCCAGGCCGGTGAACATGAAGAGACAAAGAAGAATCGTAGCGCCGATGTTCAGCCAGATCAGCCTGACCATCTGCCGGGTGGTGCCGCAATAGAACATGAAGAAGAACATCAGCAGAAAAATGACCGCCGCCGCAAAGAAATCGATCCGCGGGATCAGCACAAAGACAAAGACGATGAGGTTCAGCACGATACCGTAGAATCGTATCGTCTCGGGCTGTCTGAGAAAGGACGTAAAATCGGCTCCTCCGAGGTAGTTCAAGGTATTTTTCAAGCCTCCCAGGCCAACCGCTTTCAAGGCGATGCTGATGAGGGCTGCCCCGAGTACGCTCAAGGTAGCGCCAATAAAAAGGGGGAGGAGGGCGGGGGACACATACCAGACATTCTGCACGCCGGCATATGAATCCTTCATGGGCATCTGCACACCCTGACTGATGATGAACAGGCCGAGCAGCAGCACAGCTGCGCCGGTAAAGATGTCCGCCTTGCGCAGTTTCTCTGTTTCAATCATAACGTTTGTTCCTGGTTCTAGAAAAATGAGGCCGGGGCTGTTGAGCTTGGTGCTGCTGAGCAGTGCCCGGCCTCATGATCGATATCGATGGATATCCTTACTGACTACCAGTGATGTCTTTACGGTTTCGGGATCCCGAGCGTATCCGGGCTCACCTTGGCTGCGCCCAATTCATGCAATGTCCAGGTAAAGTTGGACTGAAGCGCTGCAAAGATCTTTCGTGATTCGTCGCCGGTTGCACCGGAAAGCAGGTAGTAATTTTCCTTGGCCCAGGACTTCACCTTATCGCTGTCGATTGCCTTTTTGAAAGCATCGACAAGAACCGCTTTTGCTTCATCCGGCACGTCATGGGGAATGGCAAAACCGATGGCCTGGGAAATCGGC
Source organism: Desulfobulbaceae bacterium (assembly GCA_024643445.1). Taxonomy (GTDB): domain Bacteria; phylum Desulfobacterota; class Desulfobulbia; order Desulfobulbales; family Desulfocapsaceae; genus Ww85. The sequence continues at coordinate 6,657 of JAHEMX010000117.1, forward strand.
AGGTATTTTGACATCTCAGGATACGAATCAAAACCTGAAGGGATTGAGCCGAGCCCTTCAACCTCAAAAGCGGTGGGTATCAGCATGGCCAGCGGGCGGAGCTTACCGCCGCGCAGGAGTTGCTGCTGTTCTGCCAGCGAGGTCACAACGACGGTGACTTCACCGGTCATTGCGGCGTTCTGGGCCGGAGCTGATCCGGTGTAGGGAATGAAATTGAATTTTGCCCCGGAGCCTTTCTCGAGGGCAAGAAGATTCAGGTGATGGATGGAACCTGCGGCACTTGCTCCCGCCTTGATCGAACCCGGATCTTTCTTGGCTGCTTCGATGAGTTCCTTCAGATCTTTATAAGGCGCCTCGGCGTTAACCGAGATCAGATCGGGTGAACCGCCGACGATGAAGGGGTCCCATACGTCAAAGTTCTTATCCCAGCCGCCCTGGACGCCTGCGGTTACGTTAGATTCGGAAAGGCCGGTAAGGGTATAACCATCATGGGGCTGGCCGAAACCATAGGTCATACCGACAGATCCGCCGACGCCGCCGGTTTTATTGATGACATTGATATTAACACCGAGGATGGCCGCCATTTCGGCTGAAATGATGCGGTTACAGGTATCGGTACCTCCACCTGCTCCCCAGACAACGACGTTGGTGATGTTTCTTGACGGGAATTTCTGTGCTGCCTGGACACCAAACGCCATTGACAAAAAAACTGCCAGACTGATGAGTAAGATTCTTTTCATGGTAATCTCTCCATTAGCTATGGTTTTTTGTTGGTACTTATGAAAATTGAGGCTCCCGTTACACCGGGAGCGGCTTTCTGACGCTGACTTGGGGGTTTCTTTTTTTGTCACCTCCTTTCCGACCTGATTTATCTGCTTGTATGTCCTTGATGAGCTTGGCGACGGTGGCTTGCAAGTGCAGCCGCATGCATTGTTCCGCAGCCTCCGGATCGTGGCTGCAAATGGCATCGATGATGGCCTGGTGTTCTTTGATTGTCTCGTTGGGTGATCGTATCAGACCTTCTCGCGTCGGCCATTGATAGGCGAGTGATACGATATTGTAGGTCTGCAATATGCTGCTCAGAAATTCCCGGGAACTGATCCCGGCCAAATAATTGTGAAACTTTCTGTCGGCCCTGGAATAGGCCTGATAATCAGTGATGTCTTCCACTCCCAGGAATGGCTGAAAAATTTTTGCCAGCTGCACTTCCTGTGCAGGGGAAATAGACTGCGCTGCACGTCGGGCGGATAAGCCCTCCAGCACTTCACGTATCTCGAAAATGGAGACCATCTCCTCCATGGTGAAGAGCCTTACAAAAAATCCGCGTCGCGGTTTGGTTTCAATGAGTTTTTCCTGCTCGAGAAATTTGAGCGCACTTATCAGCGGCGTCCGGCTGATACCCAGTTCCGCCGCGAGTTTCTCCTGGGCAATCTTCTGGCCAGGCAGCAGTTGCCGGTGTTCAATCATGTCCTTGATGATCTGGTAGACTTTCTGGTCCAGATTCTCTGCTTGGATAAACGGTCGGTTCATTTTTTTCCCGTACAGGATTGTTGGATTGACATTCTGCTATTGAATTATGTATACAAAACTCAATATTCAAAATTCAAACTGCTGTCAACAGCTTTTTGCTTTAACGAGAAGAAAGATCTCTTCGGGCAGCTTGGTTAAAGTTGAAATTAAAGGTAAAACAAGTTGATAGAAATTGTGATAAAGGTCGTCTGCCCGGGTACATCCTGAGCGGGCCATAACGATGTCACCGAGGAAACACTGGTATCATGATAACAAATAAAGAGAAAGCGGATGCGCAACAGCGCGCTGCCCGGATGATGCGGAATGCAGGGATTCAGATTTCAGATGGAGAAATCGGCACCATAGAAGTTGTCGATTTCGGTTTGAGTCAACTTGCTGCCGAGGGTGTCCAGGTCTTTACCATGGTTAATACCGATCGACTTGCCGCCAAGGTTCTTGTCTTGTTTCCGAACCAGACAGAACCGGAACATTGGCACCCCCGGGTCGGCGGCGATCCGGGCAAACAGGAGACCATCCGCCATATCTGGGGTGACCTTCGCTTTTATGTGGCCGGACCCGATACGTTGAAGGACGGCTTTCTTGTCCCCGGCAAGGAACAGGTCTACCTGCTTCGCCATGAGCTGGTCCTGCAGCCGGGGAATCAGCTCACCTTCGAGCCCTATGAAAAACACTGGTTCCAGGCCG
>JAHEMX010000118.1 GCA_024643445.1 Desulfobulbaceae bacterium
AATGGTGATGATGGGGTCTTTCGTGGCCTCCATTCTGCTGGGGTTTCCGATCTGTTTTACGCTGGTTGCGATGGGTATAGGCTTTGGTTATTACGCCTATGCTCAGCCGGACTGGATGGCCCATCCGTTCGACAATAATATTTTTGACCTGCTCGTCAATCAGACCTATTCGGTCATGATCAATGACGTTCTCGTCGCTGTTCCGCTCTTTCTCTTTATGGGCTACATCGTCGAGCGGGCAAATATCGTCGGCCGTCTCTTCTACAGCCTCAACATCGCCGCCCGATTTATTCCCGGCGCCATGGCGGTCGCCGCTTTGATGACCTGCGCCATTTTTGCCACGGCGGTCGGCATTGTCGGTGCCGTCGTTACCCTGATGGGCCTGCTGGCCTTCCCGGCCCTGCTGAAGGCCGGTTATGACGAAAAACTGGCGGCCGGTGTGGTGTGTGCAGGAGGTTGTCTCGGTATACTCATTCCACCATCAATCATGCTCATCGTCTATGGCGCCATATCCGGCGTCTCCGTCGTCAGGCTCTATGCCGGGGCCCTGATTCCCGGATTCATGCTGGCCGGCCTCTATATCATGTATGTCATTATCCGTTCCTGGATCAACCCGAAACTCGCGCCAAAGCCGCCGAAAGAACAGACCGATATACCGCTCAGAGAACTGGTGATGATGCTGATAACCTCGGTATTTCCGCTGACCATCCTGATTCTTTCGGTACTCGGCTCCATCCTCTTTGGCCTGGCAACGCCGTCAGAAGCGGCATCGGTCGGCGCCTTCGGCAGTATCCTGCTGGCAGCCGGTTACAAGGAACTGACCTGGCTCCGATTGAGGGACTCCGTCTATCTGACCGTCAGGACATCGGCCATGGTCTGCTGGCTTTTCGTCGGCTCCTGGACATTTTCATCGGTGTTTTCCTATCTCGGCGGCCACATGGTCATCGAGGAGTTCGTCAACCACCTCAACCTGTCACCTCTGCTCTTTCTTGTCATGGCCCAGTTCATCATCTTCCTGTTGGGCTGGCCGCTGGAATGGAGCGAGATCATTATCATTTTCGTTCCGATATTCCTGCCGTTGCTGGATAAATTCCATGTCGATCCGCTCTTTTTCGGCATCCTGGTAGCCTTTAACCTGCAGACATCCTTTTTGACTCCGCCCATGGCGATGTCATGTTATTACCTGAAAGGTATCGCGCCGCCCCATATCCAGCTGACCACGATTTTCAAGGGGTCCATGCCGTTTCTCGCCATGGTGCTGATCGCCATGGTTATCCTCTACAACTTCCCGATCATTACGACGTATCTGCCGGAACTCGTCTATGGTCACAACTGATCGGGGAACGAGACGAGAGAAAGCTATGGAATTGGCATTGATGGGAGCAGCCCGGGCCGCCGCGGAAATTCGTGACGGCCGGATAACATCGGAAGAGCTGGTTGCCGCCTGTCTCAAGCGGATAGACAGCCTGGAAGAGCAGGTTCAGGCCTGGACCTATCTCGATGCCGAACTGGCTCTTGCCCAGGCACGGTCTGCGGATCAGGCTCTGCAGGCCGGAGCGGCGCTGGGACCGCTGCACGGGGTACCGGTTGGTGTCAAGGACATCCTGGATACCGCGGATATGCCGACGGAAGACGGGACGGTATTGCATGGCGGGCGACAACCGCAGATGGATTGCACGGTTGTCGCAAAACTCCGGGAGGCCGGTGCCGTGATCCTCGGCAAAACGGTAACCACGGAACTGGCCGTCTATTCGCCGGGAAAGACGAGGAACCCCCACGATCCAGCCCGGACGCCGGGTGGATCTTCAAGTGGTTCCGCTGCGGCTGTGGCCTCGGGGATGGTGCCGGTCGCTGTCGGCACCCAGACCAACGGTTCGGTAATCAGACCGGCCTCCTTTTGCGGGGTGTATGGCTATAAGCCGACCTTCGGCCTGGTTTCCCGTCACCATGTTCTGCAGCAGTCAAGACCGCTGGACCAGATCGGCGTGTTTGCCCGGAGTGTTGAGGATGCGGCCCTGATCGGTGAGGCGATCATGGGTTTTGATGCTCATGATCCCGATACCAGGCCCCGGGCCAAGGCACCTCTTTTCCGGGTTCAGGCTGAAGAGCCCCCGGTGCCGCCAAGGCTGGCCTTTGTCAGAACACCGGTCTGGGACAGGGCCGATAATGCTACTCAGGACGCTTTTGCAGAACTGGTTGAAGCGCTCGGGGATAACGCCCATGAGACTGAGCTCCCCGCAATGTTCAATGGGGCGCACGAACAGCACCGGATTATCATGGAGGCCGATCTGGCCCGCAGTTTTGAGCGCGAACATCTTGAAGGACGGGAAAAGCTCAGTCCGGTATTGCTGGAGATGCTCGACAGAGGTCGCGAGATCAAGGCCCTCGATTATAATAACGCCGTTACCGGGGTTGCATCCCTCTATGGAGGGTTTGACAAACTGTTTGCCTGGCATGATGTTATTATCACGCCGGCAACCATCGGTGAAGCTCCCCTGGGCCTTGAAGCGACGGGAAGCCCCATTTTTTGCACCATCTGGACGCTCTGTGGAATGCCAGCGATAACCCTGCCGCTTTTACAGGGAGAACACGGCATGCCTCTCGGCGTGCAGCTGGTCGGCCCCAGGGGTGACGATGCCAGGCTCTTGCGTACCGCACGCTGGCTGGTGAATGAGATCAGCCGATAAGTCGTTACGAAGAAGGAATGATTTAAAACAAACGAGGGAAAAGGAGCAACGTACATTATGAGTAATAAGATCGCTGGAGCAATAGCTGTTCTGATGGCCATGACCTATCTGCTCTATTATGCTTTTAGACTTGAGGCCGTGGTACTCTGGCTCATTATCCTTGCCAACCTCAGCGCTCTTCTCTATGACTATTACAAGTCAATTACCAAGGGTGAGGATAATATCTAGAAGGGTCCGCCTGGCGGCGCACCGTTCACATAAGAGATCAGTGGAGGAACATCGATGAAACCAAGAGTCCTGGTGACACGAAAATTGCCGGATGCCGTCGAGGCGCGTCTGAGGCGGGACTATGAGGCGATATTGAATCCCACTGATACACTGTATACAAGTGAAGAGATTATAAAAAAAGCAGTTGGCATGGCCGCCATCCTGCCCTGCCATACAGAAAAGTTCACCGCGGAGGTCATTGCCCGTCTGCCTGAATGTGTCAAAATTATCGCCAATTTTTCGGTCGGTTACGACCACGTGGATGTTGATGCGGCCAAAAAACGCGGTCTGATCGTAACGAATACCCCCGATGTCCTCTCCGATGCCACTGCCGAACTGACCATGATGCTGATGCTTGGTGCGGCTCGGCGGGCCAGTGAGGGTGAGCGGCTGGTTCGCACCAGGCAGTGGAAGGACTGGAGTCCGAGTTTCATGGTCGGTGTCCAGGTGACTGGCAAGCGTCTCGGTATCCTCGGCTTTGGTCGCGTCGGTCAGGTCGTGGCCGAGCGGGCCCGCGGCTTTGACATGGAAATCCATTATCATAACAGGCGGCGGGTCGCTCCTGAGCTCGAAAAAGGGGCAATCTATCATGCAACCCCGGAGGAGCTGATGGTGCATTGCGACTTTCTCGCCCTGCACTGCGTTGCCTCACCGGAGACGAACGGGTTGCTCAATGCAGAGCGCATCGCCCTGCTACCCGACGGCGCGGTCGTGGTCAATGCCAGCCGGGGCAGCGTCATTGATGAAGATGCCCTGATTGCAGCGCTGCGATCAGGAAAGCTCTATGCGGCGGGCCTTGACGTTTTTATCAATGAACCGGCTATCCGGCCCGAATTCCGGGAATTGACCAATGTCTTTTTGATGCCGCATATCGGCAGCGCAACCCGTGAGACCCGAGACGGCATGGGCTTTCGCGCACTCGATAACCTGGACGCTTTTTTTGCCGGCAAGGCGCCGGGTGACCGGGTTGCCTGATTGCACCGCTCGTTCTACAAAAATCTCCTAAGGTAGTTCCACCGCCCAGCTTTCCAGGGGAGGGATATCCCGGACGATTTGCTGGTCTTTAAGAAAGGATGCAAAGCGCAGGTAACGATTCCTGTCCAGTGCTCCCGGCCGCAGCGCAAAACGCGGCAGGGTGTCGCGCCAGGCCCGGCGATTGAGCTCGTCATCAAGTGTTTTCCGCTCACCGGCAACGAAAAGCTTCCAGCTCGCTTCCGGGTGATTCACCAGGAACTGGACACCCTCCTCCAGAGCATCGACAAAACGTCTCAGCTTCTTTTCGGCAACAGCATTCCTGTTTGCCACCACAATGAGCTCATCATAAGCGGGGATGCACCATTCCTCGACATAAAAAGCACGGCCCGGCCGCTTCTCGATGTCCATCTGGTTCAACTCGAAATTCCGGAAAGCTCCGATGACGCCGTCGGCCTTGCCGGTAAAGAGTGAGGGTGCGAGTGAGAAATTGACGTTGATCAGGGTCACATCGGAAAGGCTGACCCCTTCCTTTTCCAGCATCACCTTGAGCAGAGCCGTTTCAAAACCGCCGATGGAGTAACCGATGGTCCTGCCCTTGAGATCGCCAATACTCCTGATGTCCCCATCGGCAAGGACGACGAGACAGTTAAGGGGCGTAGCAATAAGGGTGGCAATACGCACCAGCGGTAATCCCTGGTCAACCTGCATCTGGTGCTGATGCTGGTAGGAAATGGCGATGTCAGCCTTGCCGGCGGCGACGAGTTTGGGCGGATCGTTTGGATTTGACGGGGCGATGAGTTCGACATCAAGACCCTTGGCCTTGAAAAAGCCCTTTTCAAGAGCGACAAAGAGCGGGGCATGGTCCGGGTTGACAAACCAGTCGAGCAGGACGGTGATCTTCTCTGTAGCACGAGCTCCTGAGACCGTTGAAAGAAGAAGCAGGAGGGCGATACAGAGGATGTCAGATTTTTTTTTCATGGTGTAATTCCTTTTGTGCTTTCCCAGTAAATAAGCTTGTCGAGCAGGTAATCGACGGAAAAATATACCAGCAGAGAGACGATCGAGAGCAGGGCAAGCGCCGCAAACATCACGTCAATCTGCATCCGGGCATTGGCGTGCAGCATATAGAAGCCAAGCCCCGAACTGGATCCCACCCATTCGCCGACAACAGCGCCGATCGGGGCGACCGCAGTGGCAACCCGCAACCCTGAACCGAAGGCAGGGAGTGCCGAAGGGATGATGATATAGCGCAGGATGCGCACGGGATGGCCACCCATGATGCGGGCAAGTTCAAGGAGATCGGGTTCTGCGCGACGCATGCCCTGGTAAAAGGAAGCGGTTACCGGGAAAAAGATAATCAGCACGGCCATGGCGACCTTTGAGGCCATGCCGTATCCGAACCACAGCACGAGAATGGGAGCCAGGGCAAAAACAGGAATGGCCTGGCTTATCACCAGTACCGGCAGCATCCAGCGTTTCAGCAGCGGCGAGATAATCATGGTCAGTGCGCATGAACTGCCGAGCAGTGTTCCGAGGAACAGGCCAAGAACTATTTCGCTGAAAGTGGTCTTCAGGTGCAGTAAAAGGGTCGGAAAATGTTCATAAAAGGCGAGCGCGACGGGAAGGGGACCGGGCAGGATATAGCGGGGAACCCCGGTCAGAAGTACCAGGGCCTGCCAGAGCAGGGCAAGGCCGGCTCCAATAATGATAAGGCGCCAGAATGTCATGAGATTCCCTCATCGAGGAGCTCGGCCAGCAGGGGGCCATAATGTTTGACAACCTCGGCGGCTTCAGGTGAGCGAGGCGGCTGGCCCTGCAGGAAGATATCCGCTTTTATTCGTGCCGGAGCCCCGTCCAGGACGATGATCCGGTGAGCCATGCGCAGCGCTTCCATGACATCGTGGGTGACGAGCAGCACAGTTGCCCCGGCGGTCATCCGGGAAGAGAGATTCTGGAGTTTCAGCCTGGTAAGGGAGTCAAGGGCTGAAAAGGGTTCATCCATCAACAGTATCGGGCGGTCCTCCATGAGCGTCCGCAGCAGCGCACCACGCTGACGCATGCCCCCGGAGAGCGCTCCCGGCAGGGAGCTCTCATATCCCTGGAGACCGGCTTCGGCAAGCAATAGTTTGGCCTGGTGCCGGAGCTCTTCGGTTAGTTCATTGCGCAGCTTAAAACCGAGCAGGACATTATCCAGGAGATTCAGCCAGGGCAGGAGCAGATCATTCTGCCCCATCCAGGCACAGCAGTGAGACCGACGGGGCTGTGGAACGAAGGTCATGCTCCCTTCGGTGACAAAGTCCTGCGAGCCTGAAAGCAGCCGCAGCAGGGTCGATTTACCGCAGCCGCTCGGACCGAGAACACAGGTGCATTTCCCCGCTTCGGCGGTAAAGGTGAGGTCATTGAAAAGCTCTGTTCCGTCATTGAACCGAAGACAGAGTCCATCCATTTGAATCGCCGGTATCATTACTTTGCGCTGCTCACTTTTTGCGCCTGGTTCCCAGCGCGTTCTCACAGATCTGTCTCAACTCGCCGGCAGCGTGCTGGGGATCATCGGCAGAAACAATTGCTGAGACGACGGCGATACCATCAGCACCGGCTGAAATAACGGAGGCTGCATTTTCCCGATTAATGCCTCCTATGCCGACTATCGGCATTTTCACTGCCGAACGGATCAGTTTCACCCCCGTGAGGCCAAGCGGGCAAGCGGTGTCTGTTTTGGTACCGCTCTGGAAAACAGGGCTGATACCGATGTAGTCTGCTCCCTCCCATTCGGCACGGATGGCATCCTCCAGGGATTCGGCGGAAATACCGATAATAAAACCGGCAGGTACCAGTTTTCTGGCGTCTCTGATCTCCATATCGTCCTGGCCGAGGTGCACGCCGTCGGCCTCAATGGCAAGAGCGATATCGAGCCGGTCGTTTATAATGAGCGGGATATTCATGGACTGCAGGGTGCTCCTGAGTGATCGCGCCAAATCGATAAATTGCCGCGTAGAACACTGTTTCTCACGCAGTTGCACGCAACTGACCCCTCCGGCAACAGCGGCTCTGACGATATCGTTAAGACCGCGGCCTTTTGCCAGAGTGCGGTCGGTCACCAGGTAAAGGGTGAGGTCAAGATTGTCTGCCGGTTTGTCACTCATGCTGAGCATCCTATGCCTGGATGATTCTGCAGCCGGACACTATTTCTTCGGGCGTGAGGTTATAGAGGGCGTCGAGCAGTGCGATCATAAAAGATCCCGGTCCGGCTGCTTTTTCGGCCGCTTTTTCACCTGACAGGCCAAAAAATGCCAGGGCCGTTGCCGCCGCGGTAACCGGATCCGGATCAACCGCGGCAAAGGCTCCGATGATCGCGGTGGCGGAACAGCCTGTTCCGGTAACAAAGGGCATAAGCGGGTGACCGTTTTCAACCTTTACGATCCTCAGACCGTCTGTGACCAGATCAACAGGGCCGGTAATTGCGAGTGTGAGCCCCAGTTCCCGGGCCAGTTCTCCGCCGCTCCCAGCTGCATCGTCGACGGAGTGAATGGTGTCAACCCCCTTGGTTTTTGAGTCCGCTCCCCGCAGGGAAAGAATTTCAGAAGCATTACCCCTGACGATCGTTACCCGCGCCCGGGTGATGATTTCCCTGGCTGTGTTGGTTCGAAGCCGGGTGGCGCCTGAACCGACCGGATCGAGAACGATGGGGGTGCCGAGCATGCTTGCTTTTCTGGCTGCCTTGAGCATCGAGGCTACCCAGACGTCCGTCAGCGTACCGATATTGAGTACCAGCGAGCCGGCAAAAGAGACCATTTCCTCAACCTCATTCTCGGCATGTGCCATTACCGGGGAAGCGCCTGCGGCCAACAGGACATTGGCGGTATAGTTCATAACAACAAAGTTGGTGATATTGTGGATGAGAGGTCTTTTCTCTCTGATTAATCTAATGTTTTCAGCTGCTTTTTCGGAAAGATCAGACATAACTTTACCTCGACGCTTAGAAGTACGATGCGGAAGAAAACAGCAACGGGTCAGGGATTGAGATGATGCCTGAGGAAAAAGGAGGAAATCCAAAAACGGCAGGAAAAATTGTTGGATTTTGCAATTCCCTACGCTGGTCCAAACCAGATCAGGTTCAATGGGTATTATCTCAGGCCTGAACGGCCACCCCCTGCGAATGCTGCAATTATTACTACATTATAGACGCAAGGGGATGCTGTCAAGCGCAGATATTGAAGAGCCGGAAGTCCGGTGCTGACCGTGCGGCCAGTAATGACGGAGTTCGAAAGGCGGAAATTTTTGCTTTTGTCCCAAAATGCATTACCAATCTCTTCATGGAGATAGACCGGGCGCCCTGTTCCTGCCGAATGTGCTTCAACCGAAAAAAAGAAGAGACGATGCTCGCATCGGAGAAAATTGCCAAACCCTTCATGGCCATAACCGAGGAAGCTGAAAAACTGCAGCAGGAAAACCCTTCAGCACCAATCCGGGAGGGATTGCAGACGATTATTTCCATCGCAGAACAACAGAGTGATATACGAGGGGCAAAAGCGGGGAACGGCTAATCTCATCAGAGTTGCTGATCTGTTTATCCTGCAGCGGGGTGTGTTTGCGAAAACGAGTTGGCCATTGCCATCTGTGTCTGTCATCCAGCCGGTAATGAGGTGATCATGAGAGCGAAACGACTTGAACCAACCGCACCTATCCGTTAGTATCCGGTTGTTCTTGAACCGCTCGCAGCAGAGCTCCGGGATCAGGGACGGAAGAATTACGGTGACAGTATACTTAATTCACTAATCAGCTGCGCCAAGAAGTACTGAACCGTGAAGCATTGTAGGGGAAATAGGGAGACAGGGTAATTAAGTATACTGTCACCGTAATTCATTTGAGAGGATGTCATGCTGGAAAAATTTTTCAAACTCAAAGAACATGGG
>JAHEMX010000119.1 GCA_024643445.1 Desulfobulbaceae bacterium
CCGGCCAGTCCGCAGCAAAAGCGCTGCCGGCAAGAAGAACCATACTCAACAACATGGCCAGCACACAAAGACCAGAACCAGATCTTATTTTCATGGACTACCTCCTTACAGGTGTAAAGGGTTAACAGTAGGCAAGGAACCGGTTTTTACGACCGTTCCGGAAACGCCTCTTCCATGTGCTCCATCAGGGTGAAGATCACCGGACCTTCAGCAGATACCAAGACGTTCTCTTCCAATCGGCAGGTCTGCTCCAGACCGGCGTGCCCGGCAAATGTCTCAACCGCGAAATACATGTTCTCTTTAATTTCCGCCGGATATTTCAGTGAATAGGCCCGGGAAATCCACATACCCTCGTAGAGCGTCAGACCGATGCTATGGGCAAACTGCTGCAAGGTGACCGTTCCATACTTGTCATCGTCGTACTCGGGGAAGCATTTTGCAACATCGGCGGTGGTATTGCCCGGCTTCAACTGCTCAATAGCCGCGTACATCGAGTCGTACACTTCACGGTACAGTCCGATCTGCTGCTGCGTCAGTTTCCCGTCGCATTTGAAACAGCGGACAAAATCAATGAAGTATCCGGACGGGCCAACGGCGTTGATATCGACGATGACCAGATCGCCCTGGCGAATCAACTTGTCTGTCGCCCAGCGGCGGTAGGGGCTGGTATTGCCGCCCGAGGCGACAATGATGTCGTAGATGATCTCACAGCCGGCAGTCAGCATGAATTCATGAACTTTGGCTTCTATTTGCCTTTCCGTAACCCCGGGCTTGAGCCATTCATGTTTGATTTTCCACATGGCGGCATCGCCGATTGAGGATGCCTGCTTGAGCAGCTCTATCTCATCAACCGTTTTCACGACACGCGCGGCAGACATTGCCGGCCAGCCGTTGGCGATATTGATTCCAGCATCCTTGAAGGCCTGAAGAGACGGCATGTCAAGATTGTCGATGCCGATTTTTTCTTTCTCCACGCCATTTTCCTTCAGAACGTCGATGACGCTCTCGACCATGCGCTGGGCCATGAAAGGAACCGCTCCTTCAGCCCACTGCCAGGTGATGGCAGGGCGGATACGATCCTCGAGCCACGGCAGATCGATGCGGGCACAGTGCATGTCGGAACCTGCGGTTTCAAAGAACACCGGCTCACCGCCGCGGGGGATTACCAGGTAGCGGATATTGATATTGTATTTCCAGTTACCCTGGTAGGAACCGCAGACATAGCGGATATTTGCTCCGGCAAACAGCACCAGCGCCCCCAGGTCAAAGGCTTCCAGTTGTTCACGCGTGCGCGCCAGACGCTGCTGCCGCATGCGCTCATAATCAACTCTATACTGCCAATCCACACCCGACTGGCTATAGAGCCTTCTTGGTGACCAGTGGTGTGGTTTTTGAATGAATGACTTGTTCATTTCATAACTCATCTGAAGCATCTCCTATCATTGGTTTACATTTCTCGTTCACAAACGCCGATGCGTCATTTTCCTCAAGCCGCATCGGGCGGTGAACGTCTTGCCTGGAAAAGAATACAACCGGGTATCACAAGGATGATACCTGCTGTCGCAACACCTGGTTGCATTCCACATTGTGCTCAACTATAAGACGTTCAAAAGTAGAGTCTAGTTGGACAATTTTTTTACCAGTTCCTGATAATCCACCTTCTGCTGGGCGCGAACTTTCTCATAATCGGGACCGCTCATGTAATCGGTGGTCTCGCCGATTTTATCCATCATGTTGAGAAAGGTCTTGTCTTCATACATTTTGACGAAGGCATTACGCAGTGTTTGCAGCTCAGCCTCGGGAATAGCACGGGGAGCCAGGATGATGCGCTCCATGTAGGAGCCGGGAATGCCGAGCTCTTCCGTGGTCGGAACATCAGGCAGGTCCTTGTGTCTTTCTTTACCCGAAAAACTGAGAATGCGGATTTTGCCGGCCTTTTCCAGCGGCAGAAGAGGACCGGGGAAATTGACCGAAAAGTCTGCGTCGCCTGCAAGAACGGCCTGGTTAGCCGGACCGCCGCCCTTGTAGGGAATGTAGTTGACGTCCACACCCTCTTTTATCATGACCAGGGCGCCCATGGTCATGGTGGCGCCCCAGTTACCCGAAGTTGCGAACTTCAGTTTTCCCGGATTTGCCCTGCCGTAATCCAACATCTCCTTGAGCGTTTTCCAGGGCCTGTCGGCGTTGACGAAGATCATGCCCGGTGCGGAGTTCAGGCGAGCCACCGTGACCAGACTCTCGGTGGTGTCATAGGGAAGCGTCTCCAGAAGCGGTTGCAACTGATCGATAAAATTATGAGTGAAAATAAGCGTATAGCCGTCCGGCTTCGCCTTGACAGCGGCAGCGGTGCCGGTCTGGCCGGCCGCGCCCGGCATCAGCTTTACAATCATGGGCTGTTCGAGATACGTCGGGATGATGCTGGTGAAGACACGGGCGTTGACGTCATGCGAACCACCGGCTCCAAGGGGGATGATCAGCGTGATGGGTTTTTCCGGATAGTCAGCCGCGATGGCTGTTCCGGCCAGGAGCAGAGCACCGGCTAAAACAGCAAAAAAATGATGGCACGTTCGTTTTAAGCTCATTTCATATTCCTCCTTTTTTTTATCAACTGCGGTTTCGCCTACTCGTGGAATACGGATAATGACATAGGCAATGGGTTGTTATCCGCCAAAATCATCGGACCAGGGGAGCACTGCCCTCTCAGTCACCATGATTTTTTGCGAGATCTCCGGCTAGAGATTTCTTTCGTTTTTTATAGTTCCCCCAGAGAATGGTAACGGCGGCAATGACGCTCAAAACAAAGACTACACCGGCTATCGGTCGTTCCAGAACGATGTAGGAGACCATATCGCCACCAGCCAGATTCACCGTCTGTCCAAACGAATACTCCAGAATGGGGCCCAGGATGAAGCCCATGACCAGCGGCGTGACATCGAACTGCAGTTTTCTGGCGATAAAACCGAAAACACCAAAAAAGACGAGCAGCACAAGGTCGAACGGATCGGAGCGGAACACATATGAACCGGCGAAAGCGAATACCGCGGTAACGGGCAGAAGCGCTGCCTTTGGAATACTGACTACCCTGGCAAAAAAGGGAATGGTGAGGTAGCCGAGGATAATAAAAAGCAGGTTGGCAAACAGCATCGCAAGCAGCAGCGCATACATCAGCGGAGCCTGCTCAACCATCAACTGCGGGCCGGGGCGCAACCCCTGTGCCACAAAGGCACCCAGCAGTATTGCGGTCACATTGTCGCCGGGGATGCCAAGGGTCAGCAACGGCACCAGGGTAGGCCCGTTGACCGCATTATTCGCTGATTCGGCGGCGGCAATCCCTTCGAGTTCACCTGTGCCAAAGGTTTCCGGATGTTTTGATGCCTTCTTCGCGGCAGCATATCCGACAAATGCCGCCACAACCTGTCCCACGCCGGGAACCATGCCAAGGAAGATGCCGATGCCGGTGGACCTGAAGATCGTCTTCGAACACCTGGTGAGCTCGCGAAGTGCAAGACGGCTCCCCTGGATGATCGATTTGTTCCCAGCGATATAGGCCGTTGTCTTGTCTCCTACGGCCACCAGGATCTCGGGCAAGGCGAACACACCGATGAGAAGCGGCAGCAGGGGAATGCCCGACTTCAGCTCAAAAAAGCCAAAGGTGAAGCGACTCATGCCGCCCAGGGGATCCTGGCCTATCATTGACAGGAAAATGCCGAACGCACACATGATCAGTCCTTTGACGAACACGCCATGGGTGGTTCCGGAAATAATGATCAGACTGAAAAGGACTATTGCGGCCAATTCCGGCGGACCCACCATCAAGGCCAGTGCCGCGATGGGCGCCATCAGAAGAATGGTGAAGACATCACTGGAAAAATCGCCGATTACCGAGGCGAACAGGGCCATATCCAAGGCCTTTCGTGACTGGCCTTTTTTCGTTAATGCCGGTCCTTCGAAGGTCGTTGCGACCGAGGCCCCCGTTCCGGGAACGTTAATCAATATGGCAGGAATCGAGCCGCCATAGATACCACCCTTGTAGATTCCTATCAGAAACGGGATGCCGACAAGCGGGTCCATGAAGAATGAGACCGGCAGCAATATCGCCATGGCCATGACCGTCGTGAAGCCGGGCAGGGCACCGACGGCCATGCCCAGCAGCAGACCGAAACCGGTCATGACGAAGGTGTCTATGCGCATCAACAACGATAAACCTTCAGATAAATGTTCAAGCATCCTTCAATCCCGCATCATAGTTTTCATGACAACCGGCCCGCAACAAAGGCAAACAGGCGCAAATCAAGGACAGCACAAGCCTTCAAGGCAGATAGACGTGCATCAGCGTTGAAAAAATCAGGTAAATCAAAACAGGGCAGACGATACTGACCAGCGCAATAGTGATAGGATTTCTCGTGCCAAAATATATCGTCAAGGGACAGGCAAAGAGAATCGTGGAGAATATGAATCCCAGGCTATCGAACATCTGGGTGTAGGCACAGAAGGCAGCAATCGTCACGACTGTTTTGACGATTTGCTCCTTGTCCATGCGAATCAACTCGTTCACTTCCTGAATCGTTTTACTGACGAAGAGATACCAGAACGACAGGCAAATGATCAGAATTACCGAAATCGTGGGAAACAGAGTGGGCTCAAGACCCATGAGGGAGCGACCCAGGAAGAGTTTCGGCTTGGCTATCTGGTAAGGAATGATAAAATAGACGCCGCCCCAGAAAACGATGAAGATCAGTGCAATGGTCGTATTGAAGTTCCAGTTCTTCTTCCCGGTATCTGCCTCTGCACTGGTGCGCACGGAATCACTCACAAACGACCTCCCAAAAGTCTTTGAACTGCCGAGCAATAAAAGTCACGGACAGCGGACTGACTGCCATTTATATAAATGGAGCTACATAGGCGTTTTAGTTTCATATTGTGATTTATCAATGTCACATTGTGTAATCTAACAACGTCCACATTGTAGGTCAACAAAAAAATAGCCCGGAGAAGCTTATTCCCGGACCGTCATCCGGGCAGATGCAGTAGAGGATGGTACAGCAGCTTATTTCCAGGCGGGAGCAGAGAGGCAGAGGCAAAAAAAAGAGCGGGACAGCCAGATGAAAACCGGCTGTCCCGCTTGCCTCTTGTCGTTCGTGAGCAGAGCCGTGATACTAGAGTTTGATCACGGAGGTGGGGTGCGTTTTAAAGCAAACCGTCAAAAAAATCGTTTCCCTTGTCATCCACGATGATAAAGGCGGGGAAATCCTTGACCGTGATCAGGAAGATTGCCTCCATACCCAGCTCGGGATATTCAAGCGTCTCGACACTGGTGATGCACTCCTTACCCAGCCGGGCGGCAGGACCGCCGATTGAGCCAAGGTAGAAGCCACCATATTTTTTACAGGCATCGGTCACCTGCCGTGAGCGATTGCCCTTGGCCAGCATCACCATGGATCCACCATTTTCCTGGAATTCCGCCACGTAGGAATCCATTCTGCCGGCTGATGTAGGACCGAAGGATCCGGACGCGTAGCCGGAAGGGGTCTTGGCCGGACCGGCATAATAGATGATGTGGTCCTTGACATATTGCGGCAGCCCCTCCCCCCTGTCCAGCCGCTCCTTAAGCTTGGCGTGAGCGATATCCCGGCCCACAATAATTTTTCCGTTGAGCAGCAGGCGGGTCGCGACCGGGTAGCGGGAAAGTTCCTTTCTGATCTCGTCCATGGGTTTATCAAGGTCAATGCTCACCGCATCACCTTTTTCATCCATTCCGGCGGGGAGAAACCTGGCAGGATCCGTTTCCAGTTTTTCGAGGAAAATTCCCCCCCTGGTGATTTTTCCCTTGATATTGCGGTCGGCGCTGCAGCTGACGCCAAGACCGATGGGAACGGATGCGCCATGGCGGGGCAACCGCACCACCCGCACGTCAAGGCAGAAATTTGGCCCTCCGAACTGGGCACCGAGCCCCAGGGTCCTGGACATCTTGAGCACTGCCTCCTCCATTTCCTTGTCCCTGAAGGCTCGGCCATGCTCGTTGCCGGATGCCGGCAGGTTGTCGTAATATGCCGTGGATGCGAGCTTGACGGTCTTCAGGTTCAGCTCAGCGGAGGTGCCGCCGATGACAAAGGCCAGATGGTAGGGAGGACAGGCGGCGGTCCCAAGACTCTTCATTTTCTCCCGCATGAAATTCATCAGGTTTTCAGGGGTGAGAACGGCCTTGGTCTCCTGGTAGAGATACACTTTGTTTGCTGAACCACCGCCCTTGGCAACGAACAGAAAGGTGTATGCGTCGCCTGGGGTGGCATAAAGGTCGATCTGTGCGGGCAGGTTGCAGCCGGTATTCTTCTCCTGATACATGGAAAACGGGGAGTTTTGGGAGTAACGGAGGTTGTTGTTCACATAGGCGTTGAAAACACCCCTGGAAAGCGCTTCCTCCTCACAGAAATCGGTCCACACCTGCTGTCCCTTCTTGCCCATGATGATCGCCGTACCGGTATCCTGACACAGCGGGAACTCTCCTTCCGCGGCAATCACCGCATTTTTGACGAGCTCGCCTGCCACATATTTGTCATTGTCCGAGCCTTCAGGGTCATCGAAGATTGCCGCCAGTTTTGCGAGGTGGGCGGGCCGCAACAGGTGACTTGTATCTCTGAACGCCTGCTCGGCCAGAAGCGTCAGCGCTTCGGGAGCTACCATGAGCATCTCCTTGCCTTCAAAGGCCTTCACCCAAACATGATCTTTGGTCAACAACCGATATTCAGTCGTATCCTTTCCCAGGGGAAACATCTCCTGATAAACAAAATCCACCACGGTGATTCTCCTACTTGAAGGTTGGTTAGAAAACAGTACATTGCAAAAGGCTTCTCATTATCCAACGCCCGTCTCGGCTTGCTGAATTTTTCAGACATCCTATCTTGATTCTGCCGTTTTTTCCAGATTTATTGAATTGATAATGAATGGTAGCCGGCCCCCGGACCTTCCTTTTTTCAACTTCGGTTATGGTAATGCTGCACAGGAATGCCCCGCCGTCATGCAATGGCGGAGAGTCCACTTGAAAAAATGCAGGGAATTGTTCCAATTGAGGGGAACTCTTTCTGAAAAACTGTGGGAAAGGCAGTACAAATAAGATAGATTGTAGCGAGATACCTTGAGAGGTGGCTAACGGACTGTACGTATCCCGTGACCTAATGAAAACAGGACATGCGGGGGTCAAGAGAGCACCGGCAAGCCCTCCGGATGAGAGAATCCTGCGTTGAAACGGCCTGGGGAAAAGACAATCCGTTGGGAAAGGAAACGAGATCTCCGGAAGTGATGGTTTCGTATAATTCAAATTTATTACTCATACAGTGAGGAAATTGAAATGGTTTTTCTGGTGGGCTATAACGGGTCAAAGGAGTCAAAATCAGCGCTTTCACTGGCACGTGACCACGCCGCTCTGGTTAGCGCAAAAGTTGTTGTTGTTGCCAGTACCGGTGGAGGGTCGAGAGAAACGCCTGAAGATATACATAAGGCAGCAAAAAATCTGCTTTTTGCGGAAAAGTTCCTGGCAGAAAAGTCAATAGCTTGTGAATCTTATCAGCTGGCCCGTGGCGTGCTGCCGGGGGAAGATCTGGTCCGCTATGCACAAGAGAACAAAATAGACCAGATTTATGTCGGCATCGAATTGAAATCAAGAACCCAGAAATTTCTTATCGGATCTAACGCGCAACACATAATTTTAAATGCACCCTGTCCGGTTGTTACCGTTAACCGCTGACCAGGACGGTTTCATTTACGCTAGCTGCCGAGAAATTCCCACAACAACGGTGAACATATATTTTTTCTTCAACCTGCACCACGCTATAAAGTTCCTGATCAGCATGAAAAGGTGCCGGAACCCTGGTTGCGTGAGGAAATATTAGTTCCGCTTGTGGGTCAAGGCAGAACCACCGGGGTACGGGGGAAAAACCGTAACCCGGTATGGCGATCAGCTGCAAGATGACGTTTCTTTAACGGTTCTTCGGCCTCAAGGCGATTACCGGATGTCATGTTTGCTTTGTGGAGACCATCTGACAAAACTTCATACTACCCGCCATGGCCATGCCAATCATAGAACATGGACCAACAGCAGAAGGTACCTTAAAAAAAGATGCGGTCATATATACGCTTTTGGAGGGTGAATCACTTTGCACTCCAGCATGACCGTTTCATGTCCTCACTTCTCAAAAACAAGAAATTACAGGGTCCGAAGCTGACCAAAGGACACGCTAAAAAGCCATAAGATCAATCCTCTTTTTTATTGACCGACAATGTGGTCATTGGTAAAGTACACATCGTGACATAACGGAATCACAATGTGAAATACACATCAAAAAGCGGTGACATCTCGGCGAGGACAACCAATGAACGATAAATGGAAAAGCTTTGGCCTTGAGGATCAGGTCGCTATTGTCTCCGGTGCGTCGGAAGGCATCGGCAGAACGCTCGCTGTCGCGTTGGCCGACGCCGGTGCCCATGTAGCTCTAGCCAGCCGCAACCAGGCGGCATTGGAAGAAGTTGCGGCCGAGATAGAGTCGTTGGGCCGCCGGGCCCTGGTTGTTCCGACCGATCTAACGGATGTGGCCCAGATACGGGCCCTTGCCGCCAGCACCTTCTCTGCATTCGGGCAGATCAATATTCTCATCAATAACGCCGCCTGGACGGCCACCGTGGAAGCCCTGCAGGTGACCGAGGAACAATGGGACCGGACACTGGATACCAGTTTAAAAGCCCCTTTTTTTCTGGCCCAGGCCGTTGCGCCAATAATGATCAAACAGGGGCGCGGCAAAATTGTAAACCTGGGATCGAACCTGGCCGAGGTAGCCTTTCGTG
>JAHEMX010000120.1 GCA_024643445.1 Desulfobulbaceae bacterium
TGACCATGCTGCGCCTGAAGAACAGGGCTACACAGGTGTTCAATACTTCCCGTTCCGGGAGAAACGGCTGCAGGGTGTTGAGCCATTGCCCCACCCCGTCAAGGACGGCCTCCTGATAACGCGAATGAATGGAGGATGGCGGCTCTCCCGGTCGGTGATATGATACGTATTCATGCATTTCCAATGATTGGGCAAGAAATCGGCTAAGCAAATCGCTGCGGGCAAGAGCCTCATAGTTGCTGGCGACAAATTGGCAGAACTCTTTCTTTTTCTCAGATAGCGCGGAGACACTGTTTACCGTTTCGGCCGAATCCAGGAGGATTTTGGCCGCCAGCATCAGGTTGGCAAAGCCGAATCGCGAATCTTCCGTCCTCTCGCCGTGTAACCGTCCGTAAAAATAGCTGTTTTCCTCCGTACCTGAAAACTTTGGCGGCTGGTGACAGTCGGAAATATGTATGGTAAAAGGGGTGTCACCGATAATTACCGGAAATTCCGTCCCTCCCTGACAACCGACAAGTGCCAGCCCGCGATAGCTGGTTTCAACTGACTGGCCTTCAGCCATAAGAGAACCGAGGTGCAGGACTTTTTCCGTCAGTCCGTCAAAGCCCTTCATGGTGATGACCGCCGGCCTGTCGCTCCGGACAGTAAAGGATCCGGCTTTGCCCACCAATGGCAAAAAACAGGGCATGACCAGAAAACTGATCAACACGGATCGTATATTCATGTCCGGTGAAAAGTTCTAATCCTGAATACAGCGAACACTGCCGCCAAAAGCTCTCTCTCTGGAGAATAGGCCAGCGCTGTCACTTGTAAAACTGAGCACATAAGAGTTGGCGCCTGTGATTGTGCTGCTCCAGTACCACCCGTTGTTTCCAGGGTTTAAAAGTGCTCCAGTAGTGTAATATCGATATCCCGGACTGGGCAGTTTCAAAGCTGACGCGAAAGCCCCCGCCGCGTTATGGCTTGACCATGAATCCCGTTCCGTATCCAGTTCGGTGGAGGTAGGCAAACGAAATCCGGCTGGACAGGGGTTGTTGGTGCCGGAGACACCCTGCCATAAGTTGGGGTTTTGCGGCTCTCTCCAGTCGCCAGGCGTTTCCTGCTCCGCGATGAAATTGCCATGTCCCGGGACATCGGTGCTGCTGTTCGTCGTAATGACCGCACTGTCACGAAGCTCGTGACCGTCGGCAAGCCTTCCCCATTGGTAGAGATCCCCGTAGGCGCTACTGTCGGTTGAAGACTCGGCGACCCGACTGGCGCCAAGGTTACGGTCCAGCCAGGTCTGACCGGCGGATTCAACCACAGCCGGAGGCAACAGCCCTGCAACAGAGCGAAGGGCGTATATCGCCTCCGCCAAATCCACTCTGTTGTCCTCGTTGACATCACCCGGTACTGCAAAACATACCGAACAGAGCAAGAGAATTGACACTCCTGTCGCTATTGTGATCAATCCCTTCATACCACCCCCTCCCGTTATTATAGATAAGAGTCTGGTTGTTCTCTCAGGACATCGAAACGGCCTCCAGCAGGAATCCCGGACACCGGCTAATCCTTGATACAGCGGACGGATCTTCCAGACGCCCGGGCTTGGATCCGGGACATAGACGATTCGTCGTTGTCAAACCAGAGGAATTGATTACCACTGCTCCAATATTCCCCATAAGTACCTGCCCCGCCTAAATTGCCGCTCTCATTATCCCGTCCGCCTGCCAGGACGAGTTTGAGCGGTGAAGCGAAGGCCCCCGCCGCCGGATCGTCACTTGACCAGGACTGCCGTTCCGCATTCAACTCGGCAGAGGTAGGGAGGCGGAAGGCGGCAGGGCAGGGATTGTTGATCCCGGAGACACCCTGCCAGAGGTCATTATTTGGGGGAACCCGCCAATCCCAGGGGCTTTCGGTTTCGGTAATGAAGCTGCCGTGCCCCGGAACATCGGTGCTGCTGTTCACCGCTGTGGTGGGAGCATTTATTTTCTCGTGCCCATCCGCCAGCCGGCCCCACTGATAGGAGTCTCCGTATGCCTGGGTATCCGTGGAACTGGTTGCCGCCCTGGCCGCGCCAAGGTTGCGATCCATCCACAGCCGGCCGGCGGAGAGCACGGTGATGACAACTGGTGGATGCATCCCGGCGGATACTTGCAGGGCATACACCGCATCGGCAAGATCTATAACGTCATCGTTGTTGACATCCCCCTGCATCGCCAGACAAGCCGATGCAGCCGATAGTGCACAACCAACAACCAGTGGCAGTACTCCTCGTTTCATGATCCCCCTCCATAACGTTTATCCCAATGATGGCGAGAGTAACCCGAAACTCACCTTAGTCTTCCGTTACCCACAACAGGGATGTTTCTTTTGACATAACGACCGGGTTCGGAAAGGGAACAGGTGAATCCTCCTCGCTATGACCGCCAAAAAAGCATTGATGCACAATACGTTAAAAAATAAATCGAGATTAAAACAGTAACGCAAGCCAGCAACAGCTTGCTCATCAACTATCGCGGGAAAGATAGCTTTCCCGTTATTTCTATATCTGAAAGAGGGGTTACAATTAGCGGTGGTCGTAAACCCCTCTTGTCGGGCACTTCGTTTTCTATCAGGGGCCTCTTTACTTTATTTTACAAAGTGCTTCTATTCGCTTCTCTTTACATTGCCCCGGATAGAGCCAGGAGGAGATAACAAACCGTAATTATTTGCATCCTCCCCAGTCGTTCGGTACTCCATCACCCGAATCATTACCAACGTGGCCTTTACCTGAATGACCGTCTCCCTGGCTCTGTTGTTGATTTTGATGGTCCGGGCCATTACCTTGGCCTCCTTTGGCAAATGCCGTACCTGAAATGACAAGCATCAGAATAGCCAGAATCGTTACCATTTTCTTCATGACAATCTCCTTTTGGTTTCTCTGTTTGACAACCTAGATTTGTGGCGCCGGATCGTTGGACAGTTAAAGGATTTTTTTTAAAATTTCCTTTAACTATTCTAGTAACGAACAGGATTCCAAAAGGTTACAATTGTATTCTATGTGTCCATAGCGCGACTCCTAGAAATGATAGCGCAACCGCAGCTCCAGTTTGTAGTCATTCTGTTTCTCGCCGAATTCCGATAGCGGATCCCCTTCGGACAGGTTCAGGCGCAGGCGCAGTTCGAGGTTGTTTATACCCCGGTAGAGCAGTTCCGGTATCAGCTGGAAACTCTGGTCCTCAAGGTTTACTATGCTGGTAACGGAAGGCGTAAAGTAGAGGATGTCGAACGGCTCCTTCCAGGCCGCCCGCAGATAAAGGTATTGTCGCCCGGGGTTCGGACGTCCATAGGTGCTTCTGGCGAGTTGCGCCAGCTGTTTTAAGGAGATCATGTCAGCGCTTTCACTGGCACGATGCACCTGCCGGTAAAACTCCTTGATTTCTTCCTCCGAATAGCCGGTGCCGTTGCGGTAATACTCGGCAATAATGGTGATATCCTGAGCCGTGAGATAACGCAGTCCCACCAGGTAGTTAACACCGTCGTCTGACTCGGTGCTGATGCCGGTGGGGGTGACAACCCGCCGTTCGCTGTCGGAGATATAGGCGAGTTCGCCGTGAATCTCGAAATTGGTGGCCAGGTTTTTGGAAAAATCCATGCCGAGGCGACCACTCCGACTGCCCTGGCCAAGAAACAGGAAATCCAGGTCTGTATCGTTGTAGAGGACATAGAGCTTCGCCGCCGGGTTCAGGTATCCGGGCTCACCGAAATCCTCATTCATATCATCGGTAGCGGGTACGAGGGCCGGGGTGAAGGCCAGGTTTTTCAGCGGTCCGGAAAAGCTGCTGATCCAGTCCCCGCGAAGCATCCAGTAGCCCTCCCGCGACAGGGTGGGGTCGTCCGGATCCTTGGGCCGCTGGATAAAACCTACCGGATTCCAGGCATACCCCGTGCCCCAGCGTGTTACCTGCTTGCCCGCGTCAAGAATCCGGCCGGGATCGGGCTGCAGGGAGACGACGGCCTCGTAGAGTTTGTTCGTCTGCTCATCATCGAGGGAATCGTGCTGCCACTCCGAGTGGGTCCGTGCCCAGCCGGAGAGCATACCGTGCCGGAAGAGCGCTTCGAGCTCGAGCGTTCCCGTGAAACGATCAAGGGTTTCCCGGGGCTGGTCAGCGAAACGCATCGCGTAGAGCGCTGTCTCCGAATCGAGTTTCATATGCTCGCCCTTCATTTCGATGTAGCCGCCTAACTCCCAGGCTTTTTTGTGGAACACCGACGCATCAAAGTCATATGCTTGATCTTCTGCCGGCAGCTGGTCAACGAGCAGGCAGCACATCAGGGTATACAGTATGAAGGTTGCACCAGTGCCTCTCACCGCAACTCTTTCACACGAGACAGGTAATTGACGGAGAAGACCTCATCGCCGAACTCACGCGGGCGGATATCAGCAAAAAGCATGGTCGATTTATAGCCCAGGTACAACGGGCTGTCCGTCTCCATCACCGACGGCCGCACGATCCCCCCGCCGAAGTCTCTTATGTTCTTGTAGTGGAGCGTTTTAACCAGCATGCCGCTGGCGGTATATGCCTCTATCTTCGTGGGTAGCAGGTGGGTCCTGTCCACCCACATCCTGAGTCGGTCGTAGGCCACGGCGTCCGTGTTTGCCTTGAGTTCGAGAAGGTAGTAGTCCCCCTCTTCGACGACCGCATCCACCTGGTACTCAAGGCTGAATTCCAGGCGCATCAAGTCCGAGTTGTTGAAGATGCCGCCGACAACGGACTGCAGACTGGTGATGCGGAGCGGCTTGCCTACCTCAGGGATATAGAGCCACATATTCTCGTCCACCCGCAACGTTGCACGGCCGGCATCGGTGGCCGGGGAAAGGAACAGCGCTACCATGCTGTCATGCCCCTTCTTGGCGGTGTAGAGGACGAACTCCTTGCGTGTACCATCGGGCTCCGTGTTAATAAGCTTGCGGTACATCTCGTAGGATTCCGGGGCCATATTGCGGTCCACCTGCAGAAGGAGCTCCTGGCCGTCGATGGCCACGGCTGGTTGGATGGATGCCGCAATAAATAGCGATAGCAGGATCAGGATACGCATGGCTCACTCTGCCTTCAGTTCTTTGACAACGTCCGCAACCACTCCCTTGCGATAGACGAAGCGGATGTTCTTCTCTTCAAGTACATCCATCATTTTCGGGCCCGCCATCCCCCCGACGAGCAGGGTGACCTGTTTGTCACCGAGCAGGGCCGCTGCCTGCGGACCGATGTTGAATTCCTGGGCCAGATAGATGTTTTCTATCACCTCTATCGGGGCGCCATGTATGTCGTATACCTGATAATAGGGGGCCCGCCCGGTGAGCTTGGTGATTTCGGCTGTCAACTCAGGTCCCTCGGCGGCGATAGCACAGCGCTCCTCCTTTTGCACGGCTGCCTCTTTTGCGCTGCAGACACCTGCCAGCAGCACCGTCACAATCCCGAGAATGGTAGCTAGTGTACGCATGTTGTCTCTCCCTGATCTTTTTTTGTAATAACACCTATCCGCTTGAAGCTGTCACTCCGGTGCTCTCAGACGTGCCGGAGTGCGGTGATCGGATCCATCCTCGACGCCTTCCAGGCCGGCTGGAGACTTGCCAGAACCGCCACGAGGATGGTGAGCACACCGATACTGATCACGTCGCCGACCGCGATGGTCGGAGCCAGCACCAGATTTTCCTGGCGCCCGAAGGAGAAGGTCAGGGTGCGGGCATTGAGGACGGCGATGGTAATCAGGCTGATTGCCGAGCCGACCGCTGTGCCCAGCAGGCTGAGCAGGAATCCTTCGGTCAAAAACAGTACCAGAATCTTTCTCGGTGATGTGCCGATGGCGGAGA
This sequence comes from Desulfobulbaceae bacterium, assembly GCA_024643445.1. Taxonomy (GTDB): domain Bacteria; phylum Desulfobacterota; class Desulfobulbia; order Desulfobulbales; family Desulfocapsaceae; genus Ww85. Next base: position 5,834 of record JAHEMX010000120.1, read on the forward strand.
TGGTGCCTATCTCGCGGATACGTTCATAGACCGCCATGATGAGTACGTTCATGATGCTGATAAGGACTACGGACACCAGGATGATTTTTATGAACAGGTTCATCAGGTCGATCATGTTTGCTATCTTTGAGAACGGCACGAATTGCCCCCATGGATGCAGCTGGAAGATGCTCAATCCTTTCTTGTTCTTGAGATCCGCCACGGCTTTGTCCATCTCCATCAGGGTCTGATCGAGCCGGTCCCGTTCCTTGAGCCGGATGGCGATCTCACTCACCTCGGATGCGCGGCCCCAGTCTTTGGTCAAAAACAGTTGCTGGGTCTCGTCCAGGTAGCTGCGTCGCTCCGTTGGCGCTGAACCGCCGAGCAGACTCTGATTTTCCTGCACCTCTTGCGGGGCTTCAGCCAGGCCGTGCCGGGCCAGTACTTCTACCTCGATCTCTTCGTCTGTAATGCGGAGCAGGTTGCGCGCATCGTCGATGTGGATATAGCCGTCGCGCCCGCCGGGTCCGGACATGCTTTCCATGATGCCGCGCACGACGAAGGTCATGCCGTTCACCGAGCCGCTCTTGTTGGTGGCCACCAGAACGACGGTATCACCCACCTTCAGGGACATGGGGTTGGCAAGGAGCTCCGGGACCTGGATCTCGCCGGGCACGAGGAACGGTTCGGCCGTGCCGCCCGGCAGTACCCGATTGGCAATCAGCGGCACGGTAGCTGTCTCGCGGTCCGGATAGACTCCGTTCAGGCGAATGCTGGTGGTCAGGGCAAAATTGCTGAACATCGCCATCAGCTTGACGCGCGGAGACCAGGCCGCCACCTCGTTTGTACCGTCCAGGACCTCATAGAGTTTAACGAGCATCCGGGGTCTCATGTTGCGGTCGACCGGCAGACTCTCCATCGCACCGAGATAGCCGCGCCGATGCACCTGCATGTGTCCGACCACGGAGTCGGTGAACTGGTCCACCATCATGTCCTTGAATGAACCGGCAACAGCAATGAACAGCAGGACCGCCACCAGTCCGACGCTGATGAGCAAAGCTGAAAGGGCTGTGCGCCGTTTGTAGCGCAGCAGGTTGCGCGCCGCTATCTTGAGTATTTCAAGCATGGGTCGTCCCTCCCGGCCTGCCGCCATTTTCAAGGATGCCGTCTTCGAGGGCATAGATCATCTCCGCTTCGTCGACGATCCTGGCATCGTGGGTGGAGAACACGAAGGTGGTCTGGAACTCGTCGCGCAGCTTCTTCATCAGTTCAATGATGCGCTGGGCGGTATCTCGGTCCAGATTGGCGGTAGGCTCGTCGGCGAGTACCAGCTTGGGATTGGTCACCAGGGCGCGGGCCACCGCAACCCTCTGTTTCTGGCCGCCGGAGAGCTGGTCCGGCCGTTTGTCCGCCTGGTTGGTCATGTCAACGGCGTCGAGGAGTTCCTCCACGCGCCGGCGGCGCTTGTCCTTCGGCCAATGCTGCACCAGCATTAACGGGTATTCGATGTTCTCGTAGGCGGTGAGTACCGGCAACAGGTTAAAGTCCTGAAAGACAAAACCGATGTTTTCGCCTCGAAACCCGGCAGCTTCGCGGGCGTCAAGCTCCGTGACATCGGTGCCGAGAATGGAGAGGCGTCCCCCGCTTGGCCGGTCAAGACAGCCGATCATGTTCAGCAGCGTGGTCTTGCCGCTGCCGGAAGGACCGACAAAGGAAACAAAAGACGCCGTTTCGATGGCAAAATCCACACCGCGAATCGCGTTGATGGTTATATCACCGACACGGTAGTCTTTTTCCAGAACTTCAGCCTGTATCAGGTTCATGGGCATTTCCTCGGTTATGCGGCATCTGCCGCACCATATGCAGTCAGGCAGGCGGGCCGCTCCAGCTTCCCGCCGTCATGCATGATTCTTCATGGTCCAGGCGCCTGGCCAAAACTCCGTAACGCTCAAGACCTTGTGCTGACTTGAACTCTCTTCTCAGGAACCAACCTTGCTGAGCTTCAGTATACCGGGTTCCGGCTCTTGTTCGTGAACATAGCCGGGCGGAGGATACTGTGTGTCACAGCCCGCTTCCGCAGTGCCCATTTCCCGTTGCAGCATGCAGACGTCATTATCGCCGGGGCCGCCGTCCAGGATGTCAATTCCCGGACCACCCCAGAGTACGTCGAAGTCTCCCGGTCCGCCGTCCAGGGTATCCGCCCCTTGTGCGCCGAACAGCCAGTCATTGCCTTCCTCGCCGTACATGATATCGTCACCGCGGGCACCAAAGAGCGAATCGTTGCCCGGTCCGCCGCAGACGAGATCGTTGCCCGCGTCCGCATGCACCACGTCATTGCCCGGGCCGACAACGATGACGTCATCTTCCTCTGTGCCGATGAGCAGGTCGTCTCCGTCGGTACCGACACAGGTGGCCGTCACGCCGTGACAGGTTGGTATGTCAACCATCCCCTCGGGGATATGCGGACATTTGATGATGGTAGCGGCGGGGTGGTAATCGGGGAACTGGTTGGCAACATCAGCCGCCCGTGCGGTGGATGCGACAAGCAGCAGGCTCCCTATTCCTGCTGCCACAAGTTGGGCCGTAGCCAAACGCTTTGAAGTTTCCATTACTCTCTCCCTCAGATCTTGCCTCCGCCCCCTCCTTTGAGCCGTTCATGCCGCAAAGGAGGGGTGGTTTCTGGCTCAGATGTCTTGCACGTCCCGGCAAAAGACCTCTCTGAGCCGATGGTTGCCTGCCAACGCCTACTCCTTGATAAACGCCAGGTCGTCGTACGGGTAATTGGTGACGAGCCAGGCCTCGCCCCCGCCTTCCGGGTTGGTGCCCCAGCCGACGATCCGGGCAGAGGGACCATTGTCCCCAGCGTTAACAACATCGCTGAGAGCGACCCCCGTGGCCTCGTTCAGGATCCAGGCCGATCCCATGCCGGAGGATTCCGCGGCGCCGGTCTTGATCAGGATTTTTTCCAGGTCG
>JAHEMX010000607.1 GCA_024643445.1 Desulfobulbaceae bacterium
CCGCCAGACCGGAGTTCTTGAACACCAGGCTTAACGGATGATCGGTGCTGATACCGTAGAAGGCATAGAACTTGTTCATCTGTTCCGGCTGGATGAGCCCGGAAGAATAGGGCTCCGCATCAAAATCGAGTTCACGCAGGTTGATATTTACCCGTTGAATAATCCAGTCATACAGTTGCTCCAGTTTGTTCATCTCTATCCTAATCGGCAAAGTGTTTTTATCAGGGCAGGGGGCTTCCGGTTCATCTCTGTGTCAGAAAAAGTGCGCCGGCATCAGCGGGGGGTCATGCCTGCAATCCGCATTTCATGAAATACCTCAGAGAAAACGTCAGGTAACCTGAGAACTCCTGTAATGGAATGGTTGCTGGTAACGAGAAGAGAGGCATGGGCCCCTGCAACCAGTTTATGGATGGCAATATCGATTGAACTATCTTCCGAGACGAATTCGCCCAGGGTAGGTTTCTGCATAAAATGCTCTACTTTCTTCTCCAAGGCGGCCCGCAGAGATTCGCTGTTGAGGACCGGGCCATTCAACCGCTCCTGTTCACGCCTACCGGCAATATATTCTTCCGAAAACCTGAAGTTACTCAGCTTTTCCATATCACTGTCCAGATCATGCCGCGTCTCGATCGCCTTCAATATCCGCAGTTGACTTACCCTGCCGACGACTTGCCGGTTGCTGTCAAGAACGAGGATGGCCCGATGCTGGTACTTGCTGCTCGTATAGGCCTCCTGCGCCTTTTCCAGGGCCAGAATGGCATCGAGCAGTGATGTGCCCACCGTTACCGTGGCATATTTGGAAATTGGCACCATGAGATCTTTGACGCAGTTGTGCTCCATGGGGTACTCCTTGCAACAGGAACCTGAGAGAGAAGGAAACGGTTATTCTAATAAAATTTGCACCTTTTAGGAACATAATTCGCCTATCGTCAAGGATCGCCCCGTGCTCCTCACCACCATCCGCAACGATATTCCCGGACCGGTGAGATAAGCGCCTCGCCGGCCGCCCTGAACAGCAGAGAGGGCATGCCGAAACCGGATGTTCCATCCGGAACCACTTCCTGAAGACAAAGAAGGAGGCGTTATGCTTTCGTCTTCGGCACCTGGTTGAGATACCAGGTCATCGGATCAATAAGTTCAAAGCCTGCCGCCAGCAATTTCTTTTTGATGGCAACCACGTTATTGGTCAGCAGGTACGGAAATATGGCACGCTTTTCCTTGTCCCAGTATCTGGCCACCAGAACACTGCCCATTGACACCCGCTCCTCCGTGACGATGTCGACTATCTTCTTCAATTGTCCGGACTGTTCTTTCGCCAGGATACAGAGCAGGGTACCCGGCTCGCCTATTCCCATAATGCTCACAAAGGCCTGCAGAAGATCACGGGTGGACAGGATACCTTTCAGATAGCCCTTTTCGTCAACCACCGGCAGTGCACCCACCTTTCTCTTCCCCATGACCAGCAGGGTATCCTGGATGGTGAAATAAGGGGCGATGGTCAGAGGGTCCTTGGTCATGACCTCTTCAACGGTATGCTGCATCACCTTGTCGAGGGTGCGTTGGTATTCCTCTTCGCTGAGAAGCGACGAAGGATTAGCGTCCCGCATATCCCGGTCGGTGATGATACCGACAAGTTTGCCTTTCTCATCCACAACGGGCAGATGGCGGAAATTGTTCTCCTGCATCAGGACACGCACCTCAGCCAGCTTGGTCTGGGGCGTAACGGCTATCAGCTCCGTATGCATCATCTTACTAATAAACATATCATCCTCCGGATAACTATCTGCTATCAAATCATTTCAGGTAACTTACATCGATCACTTACATGCTCAGCAATTTCTTTATGTGGTTTGCAACCAGGGTGGGCAGGATATTGAGATGATATCCCCCTTCCAGAACCGAAATCACCTTTCCTCCGGCACAGTCGGCAGCCAGGTCAAGTATTGTTTCATTGACAAAATCATATCCCTCAGTGGTCAGATTGGTGCCTGACATCAGATCGTCGACATGGGCGTCAAAACCCGCCGAGAGAAGCACGACTTCGGGCCGGAAGGCCTTCATGGCGGGCACAAGATCGGAGATCAGTTTTTCCCGATATTCTTCATCACCCCTGCCCGGCAAAATCGGATTGTTCAGCGTATACCCGTCGCCGGAGGCAACCCCGGTCTCAAATTCTCGACCGGTCCCGGGATAGGCAAAGGAAGGATGCTCATGGATTGAGTAATAGAATACCGTATCATCGCTGTCGAAGATGTGCTGTGTTCCATTGCCGTGATGCACATCGAAATCAATGATGCCGACTTTCTTGATCCCCCATCGCCGCTGCAGGTAGCGGGCGCCAATGGCCACGTTATTGAAATAACAGAACCCCATGGCATGATCGACTTCAGCATGGT
>JAHEMX010000608.1 GCA_024643445.1 Desulfobulbaceae bacterium
GAGCTGGAAATACCTTTTCACGTTATTGCCCGGGCGCTGAGATCCTTTGCCGGCGTACAGCGCCGCATGCAGCACAAGGGTGAGGTCGATGCTATTACGGTGGTCGACGATTACGGCCACCATCCGACAGAGATCAGGGCGACGCTTGACGCGATCAAACAGGCCTGGCCGGAGAGGCGTCTCGTCGTGCTGTTTCAGCCTCACCGCTACAGCCGGACGAAGGGTTTGTACAAGGAGTTTCTCACCTGTTTTCATGCGGCCGATGTTCTGGTCATGACCGACATTTATGCCGCCAGTGAACAGCCGATAGAAGGAGTAAGTGCCGAGCGGCTGCTCGAGGACATCAGCCGCCACGGTCAGCGGGATACCACCTTTATCGCAGAAGTAAGCGAGGTTGCCGCAGCAATACAGCATATGCTGAGACCGGGTGATCTGGTTTTGACGCTGGGCGCCGGCAATATCGTCAAGGCAGGTGAAGATTTGCTCGAACTTATGGAGAATAAAGAGGCGTGAGGATGTCTATAATCCTGACTGCCAATAAAGGCTTTGGCATTGTAATTATTGAACGTATGCGCGGGTTCAGGTACATTGCCAGAGACCATACAGAACCGACAGCAGAGCAAGGGGAAAAGCCGGAGCCGGTTGCCGCAGATTTTCCTCATCAACTGACGGTCGGCCAGGGGCGAACCGGAAGAGGTTTTTACAGCAGATTCAGGGGTTATCCGGCCGGGTTGCGGTGGAAAAGGGCGGTACCTGAAAACCTGCATTGTTGAGTACCTTATGATCAAGTGGCTGCAAACGATAAAACATACTGACTGGGGCTTCGATAGAAAGAGTTCCGGGAAAAAAGGGGTTGATGCGGGCCGTTCAGCATTCATCCGCCTGAACGGAAATGAAGTAAAACAGAAAAAGAGTCTGCAGAAAAAACTCAATCTCTTCTGGAGCCAGAAAAAATCGGCCACGCTCAATGGTTACAGCGAACCGCCTAAACCAGCGGGGTGGAAGCGGAAGATAGTGCTTTTCGCCAGCCTGCTCATCTCGGTAATGTTCTTCATCAAGGCCGACGGACTCAAAACCGGCAGGGTGCTGCTGCAGAATCTGGATTATTTCAGGATTACCAGTATTGATATAAAAGGATGCGTCAATGCGTCAGCTGAAAAGGTTCGAAATGCTGCAGGAGTTTCCGTCAGCACCAGCCAGTTTTCGATCGATATCGATGAGATAACACGGGCCATCAGGGCAGAAAACAACTGGGTCAAACAGGTCGATGTTTCAAGGCGCTGGCCGGATAAACTTGTTGTCAGGGTAAGTGAGTACCAGCCGCATGCACTCATTACGGTGGATAGGTCAAATGAGGCGGTTATGCATTATCTCGACAGCAACGGCGAACCGTTCATCCGGGCCAGGACAGGAATGGATCTGGATTTTCCGGTTATCACCGGACTGGAACTGGAGCGGGATGAGGCACAACTGTCAGAAAAACTTAAACAGCCGCTTCAGTTTCTCCAACTGGTCGGGGCAAACAATCCAAATCTTCCGGCTCAATCGGTTTCGGAGATCCATGTCGATGAGGAAGAGGGCTTGGTGGTTTACCTGGTGGAATATCCATTTCCCATTTTTTTCGGCAGAGATGATATCCGTAAAAAATATGTCAGGCTCAGGAGTATTCTTGAGGTATTATATAAACCGCGCATGATGGGGATGGATATAACCCGTGTTGCCTATATCAGAATGAATTATCTGAAAGACAAAGCAATTGTGGGGTATAGTGAATCGGGATGAGTACGAGTATGGAAGAGACTAATGAACAGGAAGTACTAGAGGAGAAGCCTGAGCCGAGCCGGAGAGACGTGCGTGGAGATCTCGTCGTCGGGCTGGACATTGGCACAACAAAGATCTGTTGTGTTGTCGGCGAGGTGTTTGATGACGGTGTCGATATAATCGGTGTCGGGACCATGCCGTCGCTTGGCATGCGAAAGGGTGTCGTCGTCAATATTGAAAGTACGGTCGCCTCCATCAAAAAGGCAGTCAGTATGGCAGAGGATATCGCCGGATGCACGCTCGAGGCCGTGTACGTGGGTATTGCCGGAAACCACATCAAGGGTTTCAACAGCCCGGGAATCCTGGCTATAAACGGCCGGGAGATCGGCCAGGACGATATTCAGGAGGTCATATCCGCTGCGCGTACCGTGAAAATATCAGAGAACCAGCGGGTCATCCATGTGCTACCCCAGGAATATATGGTTGATGACCATACGGGGATTCAGAATCCACTCGGGATGACCGGCGTGCGGCTGGTGACAAATGTCCATATAGTCACCGCCGATATCGGGGCTGTTCACAACCTTGTCACCTGCTGTAACAAGGCGGGACTTGAGGTGGCTGATCTGGTG
>JAHEMX010000609.1 GCA_024643445.1 Desulfobulbaceae bacterium
CGGCAAGGAACTTGAGGAGATCATGGTGGCCTTCGTCAAGCAGGAGATCGACGTTCTTGTCAGCACCACCATCATCGAGTCAGGCCTTGACATCCCGACGGCCAACACCATTATCATCAACCGGGCGGACATGCTTGGACTTGCTGAAATTTACCAGCTCCGCGGCAGGGTCGGTCGTTCATCTACCCAGTCCTTTGCCTATCTGCTCGTTCCCTCACTTGATCATTTATCCAAAGAGTCCCGCGAGCGGCTGCGCGCCCTGATGGAATACAACGAGCTTGGCGGCGGCTTCAAGCTGGCCATGTCCGACCTGCAGATTCGCGGTGGCGGAAATCTGCTCGGTGTTTCCCAGAGCGGGCACATCGCCGCCATCGGCTACGACCTCTACCTTGAGCTGCTGCAGAAGACCGTGGCGGATCTCAAGGCAAAGGAGAAGGGCGAATATGGTGCCGCCTTCAGTGACGATCTGGATCCGGAGATAAACCTCCAGCTTTCTGCCTATCTCCCGGAAAGCTATATTGCCGACATCAGCCAGCGCTACATCATGTATCGCCGTATTGCTGCATCGAGCCGGGAAGACGATGCCTTTCTTGAAGATCTCAAAGACGAGCTCAATGACCGTTACGGCCCGCTGCCCGGCGAGGTAATTAATCTTTTCAGAATCGTGGCGATAAAAAAGGCACTGCTTCCACTGCGCGTCAGCAAACTTGAACGCGGGCCGCAGAACCTGGTGCTATCGTTTATGAGTGATACCCCGGTTAAAACGGAACTGCTTTTGGCTTATCTGCAAAATAGTGACAACGGTTCCCGGATTACCCCGGACGGCAGACTCATTATCGATACTCCTGCAGATTCGGATAACCTGCTCTATGAAACCGTCACCACAACCTTGGCGAAATTGAACCGACTCACCCATGAACCAGCCACACAATAAGATCACACCGAATTTCTGCTGGTCCGCTATCGACACGGTGCTGCTTGATATGGACGGCACGCTGCTGGACAAGTATTTTGACGATTATTTCTGGGAAGAATTTGTGCCGCAGATGTATGGTGCAAAACATGGCCTTTCCATTGAACAGGCAACGGCAGAACTGCTGGACGGCTATCGCCGGGTGGCAGATACCCTGTCGTGGACTGATCTCGATTTCTGGTCGGACCGACTCGGTCTTGACATTCCCGTGCTCAAACAACAGGTGAGCCACCTCATCCAGATTCACCCGTTTGTGATCGAATTTCTCAACTATATCGCCGCTCAGGCCAAGAAGCTCTGTCTTGTTACCGCCGCCCACAACAAAACGCTTGCCATCAAAATGAAACAGGCCGATCTCACCCCGTATTTCGATACCATCATCTGCGCGGAAGAGTTGGGGATCCCAAAAGAATCACCTGAATTCTGGCGCAAACTGGAAGAGATGCTCGGTTTTGATAAATCACGGACGTTGCTGGCCGATGATACCAGCAAGGTCCTGCATGCCGCCAGGCAGCACGGCATCAGCCACGTCATTCACGTGGCCAGGCCGAGTTCCCGCAGCCCTATCCGTTATTCAGGCGAATTTCCGTCCATTGTCTCCTTCGATGAACTGATGTTTTGATCCGCGCCATAGATTTATCATAGCAGACAGCCTAAAGCATGATCGTCTCCTCGCCGGTGCACGACAAGTGCGTGAAAAAGCTTTGCCTTCACCATCCCAATACGGTAATAAGGGTTTAAATTTTCTTTTTATCCAAGAGATAAGGTGCAACATGCTATCTTCAAGAAATGTACATCGGGCAGTTATTGCAGGAATTATCGGGCTTTTTCTCGTTTCGTGTTCAGAAAAGCAGAGCCAGCTTCCCGCGACGGTCATGCCTGCGACCAACTCAGTACAAATCACCCTCGACGAAAAGAGCATCCCCGACGCCTGCGATGTGTTTGCCCAGCTGATCATTACCGTTCCAGCAGACATTACCGCCTCCGCCTTGAAAAGGAGTATTGAGCTGTACGCCATGAACAACGGCGCGGATTTCGTCCTGATAGGGATGACCCGCGAAAGCAACGACGAACCGGAACAAGTTATTTTTCAGACGTACGGCCCCAAGACCCCCTACTCGTTCAAGAAACGCTGGCTTGGCTGGAAATTCGGATTCTCGGACTGGAACCACGGCGGGTCGCTGGTTGACTATGGTCATGACCGACTGGAAGGAAGTGAAGCGGTTTTCGATGTCCCGGTCGAGGGCCAGGCATTGCTCCTCTCCTGTACGCCAAAGAGCTGAAGCCAGGAGCACTTATCCTCTCTGCTTCGGCATGATGACGGTTGATCTGTTTCCCGCTTCTGGGCCGAGGAGTTTGTCCACAACACGGTGAACATGGGGCAGGCATCAGATTCCTGCGGGATTTTTCGTC
>JAHEMX010000610.1 GCA_024643445.1 Desulfobulbaceae bacterium
CGCCGTAGGTTTTGGTGCCCGCAAGCTGGTTTCCGATGTGTTATCCGGTTTCTTTTTTCTTCTCGACGATGCCTTCAGGGTCGGCGAGTATATCCAGACCGGCAGCATCCGCGGCACCGTCGAGGCGATCACCTTAAGAAATGTCATGCTGCGGCATCATCTGGGCATGCTGCAGATCGTACCCCACAGCGACCTCGGAGCCGTCACGAACTTCATGCGCGGCGGCATTATCATCAAGTTCCCGCTGGAATTCCCCTATGACACCAATATCGACAAGGTCAGAAAGATCATAAAGAAGGTCGGCGAGGAAATGCTCCAGGATGAAGAGCTGGGCGAGGACTTCCTGCAGCCGCTCAAATCACAGGGCGTTTATGAAATCGCCAACTCGGTGATGGTGATCCGGGTCAAGTTCACGGCAAAACCCGGAAAGCAGTTCGTTATCAAACGGGAGGCCTTCCGGCGCCTCACCGAGGCCTTTAACGCCAAGGGCATTTACTATGCCCACCGCAAGGTTATCGTGGATATTGGGGAGGATACGCACCACCACCTGACTGATGCGGAAAAGACGAAATTGCTTGAAGCAGGTGCCGCCGTCGCACTCGTACAGCAGCAGGAGGAGGAAGAGCTGAAGGCCAAGGAAGCGGAAAAGAAAAAGTAACGGCCAGAAATCCGCTCTGCCCAAGCCTTCAGCGCTGGAATCGTGCAGGGGTAGGTCAAGTCGAAAGCGGTACTCTATGTCTGCATGTCGGCGATAAAGGCGTTGGATGATGCTATCGCCTCTCCCATCCGCATGATGAGCTTGTCGATCTCCGCCTCGAGGCCGGCAAACTCGTGCTGCAGAGAACCGATGGCTTGGGCATTGAGGTTGTGTTTCAAAAACAGCACGTTGTCCCGGAAAATTTTCAATACCGGATCCATGCTTTTTTCGGCATTCTCCATGCGCGCCATCATTTCCCGGTAGCGCGTCCTGGTCGTATCAAGCTGTTTCTTGCTGGAGCGGGCGAGTTCCTTGTTCTCATAGAGCTTGATCTCGTCAGCCCATTCATCAAACAGGGCATCTGCCACCGATTCGATTTTGTCTATTCGAGAGGAAACCTTCTCTGCCGCCCCGACACAGGCCTCATACTCGTCATTCAGCTGTTCATAGGCGCGCTTCAGGTCCGTTTCTTTCAGGGATACCACACTGCCAAACTTCTCGAGCGCCGACTTGAACTGTTCCTGGGCGGCCTCCTGGGAATCTCTTGCGTCCCCGACCCGGTCTACCATGATATCCCGCTTGTGGATGCCTACTTTTTCCATGGCACTGTAATAGGGGTTGGCACACGCCCCCAGGAACAGGGTGAACAGCAGACAAAACGCCAGTTTAACCCTTGACACTGTTTCCGTATTCGTCATAATTTCTCACTTTTGACATGGTATGGATCTTTTGTTGTGAATCGTCTGATACTCGTTAAGAATCCTATCTACCCTAAGGCAGAGCGGTTAGAGGAGCAAGGTCCAGCAAGAGAAAAAGAGAGGGGTCACGTTAGAGAATCTTTGTTTCCCTTGCTGGTTGTCAGTTTTGCCGGGTCATTAGGGATGCAAATCGGGGTAGGAGATGGGAAGAACACCATGAGCACCCTGAAGACGATCAGACTACCGGTGCGACCGATGCCCAGCGATACCAGGAGTAAAGAAAATGGGCCATTTTGCTGTTGACTTTGTTATAGTTCCATTGCAGACTTGGATGCCAATCTGAAATATACGTTTTATCGACTAACACCCCACAAAGGGGATAAGTACCTTCACGAAATCCATTCTTAAAAAACAAGAAATGAATTTCTAAGGTACTAAATAGCTGGAGGTTATGGTCCATGAAATTCACTTTTTCATCACTCTGCCTGTGCCTGGTGATGCTGCTGTCTCCGGCAGCGCAGGCGGCGCAGTCAATCAAGCTCGGCGTGGTAACCAAACCGGGCTCGGCCCAGAACATTGTTGCCGACAAATTCAAGGAACTCGTTGAAGCCCGGTCCGCCGGTGCACTGGAGGTAAAGATTTTCCATTCCGGTTCAATCGGTAACGAGACCGAAATCCTCCAGCAGATCCAGATGGGAACCCTTCAGCTCGCGGTCATTACCTCCGGCCCGTTTGACAGTTTTGACCCGATTGTCCGGGTCATCGACTATCCTTTTTTATTCAAGGATTCCGAGCAGGCGGATACTATTCTCGACGGGCCGCTCGGCTCGGAGATACTGAAGAGCCTTGAAAGTTCAGGATTCAAGGGCTTGTGTTTTTCCGAGAACGGTTTTCGCAACCTGACCAACTCCCGTAAAGCGGTCACCAGTCCGGCCGACATCAAGGGACTGAAAATCAGGGTCATGTCCTCGGCGCTGCACCAGGAAATCT
>JAHEMX010000121.1 GCA_024643445.1 Desulfobulbaceae bacterium
TCTCGACCTCCATCTAAACCAAATAAAAACTTACATGAGAAGCTAGCCTCTCTGCTGGGATAGATAAAAAAGGCACTTAAGCCGAGCAATACCTTTAGTGTAGTCGGTCCTGAAAAACAATATATCTATCAGATATATATAGTAAAAATGGTTAAATCATGTTATTAAAATTGCAGGATTACTACTGATTTTCCATCAATTTCTTGCAAATTATCACATGAAACCAAAGAAACCACCACAGTTGAATCGGCAACACGACCTGTTCCGTTCTGAACTGCTGAACATGATCAATCCCGGGCATCCGCTGGTGACTTTGTCAAAGGCTGTAGACTGGAAGCGACTTGATGAAGTATTCGGAGAAACCTACTGCTCGGATAACGGCAGACCAGCCATCAGCACCAGGCTGATGGTGGCATTGCATTATCTCAAGTACACTTACGATCTCAGTGATGAGGAGGTGGTGCAGGGCTGGTTGGAGAACCCCTACTGGCAGTACTTGAGCGGCATGAAATTTTTCCAGCACAAAATACCGATCAATCCTTCCAGCATGACCCGATGGAGAAATCGGATCGGAGAAGCAGGTGGTGAAGAGCTGCTGAAAGAAACAATTGGTGCCGGCCTGCGCGTGAAGGCAATCAAAACGAGTCAACTAAAACGTATCAACGTAGACACCACCGTACAGGAAAAGGATATTCGTTTTCCCACCGATGCCAGGCTGTACGATCGAGCCCGGCAACGACTGGTAGATACAGCCAAGGCACAAGATATCGAACTGCGCCAGAATTACAATCGTGTTGCCCGAAACCTTGTCTGTCAGCAAAGCCGCTATGCCCATGCCCGTCAGATGAAACGGGCCAGAGCCTGTACCAGGAAATTAAAGACCTATCTTGGCCGGGTAATCCGGGATATTGAGCGCAAGTGCACTGAACCGGATAAGTCGCTGGTATCTCTGTTAGCCGTGAGTAAGCGTATTGTGTCCCAAAAGCGAAACGATAAAAAGAAGGTGTACAGTGTCCATGAACCGTCAGTAGATTGTATCAGCAAGGGCAAAGCTCATAAACGCTATGAGTTTGGCTGCAAGGTCAGCGTAGCAGCGACCAGTCGCGGCGGCTGGTTTGTTGGAGCGCTTGCCTTTCATGGAAATCCTTATGATGGGCATACCCTTTCCGAGAGCCTCCAACAAGTAATGCGATTATCCAGATCACCAGAACAGGTGTATGTCGATCAGGGGTATCGTGGTCATGGTTTGGATGGCGACATCCTGGTTCATGTAGATAAGCGTCGTCGAGGCAGAACGGCTCGAAGTGTGTGGCGTTGGATGAAACGAAGAGCGGCGATCGAGCCGGGTATCGGCCACCTGAAACAGGAACACCGGATGGACCGGAATCGCCTGAAAGGTATGGCTGGAGACCGGATTAACGCTATCTTGAGTGCAGCCGGTATGAACTTCAGGAAGCTGCTGAAGTTCTTAGCAGACTTTTTGTGTCTTTTTTATCTCTTGGGTCTATTGCGACCAAGAACTGTTGAATTTTGCGCCGTTTGAGATAGCGGCTTTTTCAGAACCGACTAATCATCTTCAACAACCACAATGTGGCCTTGAGTTACTGTTTGGTAGTAATTAAGTTTTTATTGATAACCCCACTGATAACATCACCACCTCAATGAGGTAGATCATGGTGGGCAAGATTCTCAGGAACGCCTTAGCCACAATTTTCCTCTCTTTTTGCATACCTACGCTTTCTATTTCAGCCGTCATCTATGTTGACAAAGATGCCACTGGTGTCAATGACGGTTCCTCTTGGTTTAACGCATTCGTTGATTTCCAGGATGGTTTGTCAGAGGCAGTTAGTGGTGACGAAATATGGGTAGCCGAAGGAACTTATAAACCTTCCCAAATACTTGGAGGTTCTGGGGATGGATATAAGTCATTTCAAATGAAAAATGAGGTCGGTATCTATGGTGGTTTTACAGGATATGAAACTGCACGAGAGCAACGGAATTTTCAAGACAACCTAACAATATTAAGTTGTGATATCGGGATTGAAGGGGATGACACTGATAATTGCTACCATGTCTTCTATCATGGTTACATGCACAGCACAAATTTAGACAATACCGCTATCCTCGATGGATTCACAATAACAGGTGCGAGGAATTATTTGTTTGGAGGTGGTGGAATGGCGAATTGGTATGATTCTCCAACCATTCGCAATTGTGTTTTCACAGATAATCAAGTCGGTCGTGCTAGCGGAATGCTCAATGAAAATTCCTCGCCAATCATCAAAAATTGTTCATTTATTGGTAATATTGCGCTACATGGCAGTGGTGGAGGTGTAAGTAATTTGTGGTCTTCACCAGTCTTTACCAACTGTACATTCAAGAATAATTCAGCCATTGGCGGTTTGGGAGGGGGAATAAACAACTCTGGCTCTCATCCCTTAATAATAAATTGTAGATTTCTTAATAACTCAGCTCTATTAGATCAGGCCGGAGGAGGGACCGGAGGAGGAATTTATAATGACTACGAGTCTCACCCGACAATAATTAATAATGTTTTCTTTGGTAATACAGCTGACTCCAGAGGAGGCGCATTACATAGCCATGAGGCAAAAAGTCCCCTTACTATAATTAATAATATATTTTGGGACAATGACGCTCCTACTGGTAAGGACTTTGATTATTGGTATTATTCGGATGTTAGTCCTCCTAAGGTGATTTTCAATAATATAAGTGATGCGTATACGGGAGAAGGCAATATATCTGAAAATCCTCAATTTGTAGATCCTGCCTCAGATGACTTTCACCTCCAACCAGGATCTCCATGCATCGACGCTGGAACTGGTGAAAATGCTCCGAGTGAGGATTTTGAAGGTAATCCGAGACCGCAATTAGCCCGGGTCGATATAGGAGTTGATGAATATACTGGCCGGACAGAAGATTTCGAGAGTGAACCAATTGACTTTACCGAAAACTCCTATTTCTCGGTCTCAGGCGGTCGCCTCCATTTCGGTGGCGACACAAACCCGGGTGTTACCGGTCCTGAAGGCGTAACCTGGAATGGCGGGATTTCACCCGGTGGAGACTTCCCCTCAACAGAAGATTCCAACTATCTAGAAAACTTTATTATCTCGGTGGACACATTTTGGGGCGGCAGGGATGAGAGCGATAACTACGGACTGTTTTCCTGTTCTACCCAAAGCGTTGATGGCCGCAGTAGCGTCTCTTTTAATATCAACAGACTCGGATCATACAACATCTACAAGAAGATAGATGATGTCGGTGATTCCGTTGTCGGATGGACCAAGTCATCGCTCCTCTCGCCTGACGGGCAGGACAATCGTTTATCCATAAAGAAAGTTGGCCCCTATTTCCATTTCTACATTGACCAAGTAGAGGTGGAACGACGACTTATCGAGGGGTTTCACGGCGGTGGCGTTGGAGTCTACGGTTCACATAGCCTTGATGCAAGTTTCGATAATTTTGCTGTAGCAGAAGCAAGTTATCGTAATATAGAGGTGGACAGCAATACTGTCTTCGAGGATTTCAATACCGGTCTAGGCGGCTTTTCGGAGGGTGATTACTTTTCTCATAGCAATCAGCGGTTAGCGTTTCAGGGTGACGATACTGGAGACTTATATGCCCAGGCTTGGCGTGGAGGATTCGACCCGGGCGGTTGGTCGCCAGACCCAGAACACACCAACTATTTTGGTAATTTTACCGTCTCCACCGATACGTTCTGGGATGGCGGGGATGTAGATTATGCCTATGGCCTCATCGCCTGCTTAAAAGAAAACAGCAGCGGGCATGACGATTCGATACGGTTCTGGATTACCCAGAGTGGATATTATTTGATTGGTAAAGTACAAAACGATACTTGGCAAACATTAGTGAATTGGACAGAGTCGAGCCTGATCACCCCAGACGGGGTATCGACAGAACTAACAATTCAGAA
This sequence comes from Desulfobulbaceae bacterium, assembly GCA_024643445.1. Classification (GTDB taxonomy): domain Bacteria; phylum Desulfobacterota; class Desulfobulbia; order Desulfobulbales; family Desulfocapsaceae; genus Ww85. The sequence goes on from JAHEMX010000121.1 coordinate 3,953, forward strand.
AAACGGCGACCAGTTCGATTTTACTATTGGCGATACGGTTGTTCAATCCCTGACTATAACCGGTTTCCCTGGAGGTGGAATCGGCATCGAGGCCAGCCAGAAGATCAATGTGAGTTTCGATGACTTCACTATTTCTCAACCTGGTACGCCACCTGATGCGGATGCTGGAAATGATCAGACCGTTACCGGAGGTTCGCTGGTAAGTCTAAACGGAAATGGATCAAACGATGATATCAGTATCAACTCATATAAATGGGTACAACTTTCAGGTCCACCGATAACGCTTTCAGACCAACCAACTGCCCAGCCAACTTTCACTGCGCCAAGCGTCGTGTCAAAAAACAGTCTTCTTGCTTTTCAGTTGCTCGTTATGGATTCCGACAGATTGCATTCATCAGATATCTGTATCGTTCAGGTGAATTGCTCAAATGTATCAGCGGATGTAGATGGCAATTGCAGAGTTGATTTGGCTGACGCTATTATCCCTCTCCAGGTTGCAGCCGGGATGAGCTCATTTGATGTTCGGACTGACTACCTGACATCTGGTGCAGATGTAAATGGGAATAACCAGGTTGGGATTGAAGAAGCCATTAATGCTTTACGAGAAAGTTCTGGGCTTTAGATTCATTAGTGGAAGTAATTTATTACACTTCCAGTGTAGGAGAGAGCTATGATTCGCTGTGTATTGATTTCTTCTCTTCTTGTTTCATGTTTATTACCGGTCCACGCAGTAGCCACGGATAGATATGTAACAGAGTCGGGAAGCGACGCCTCCAATGACTGCGCAAATTCCGCTTCCCCCTGCGGTACGATTAATCATGCAGCAAAGGAAGCTGTCTCTGGCGACACCGTTAAGGTCGCTCAGGGGACGTATCACGAAAATATCAGTCTTGAAGATTCTACGTTGAACCCGCTTACCTTTCAAGGCGGATGGAACACCGACTTTACGGTTCGAAATGAAGATCCGTCCATGACGGTTGTGGATGGTGGAGAATCAGACCGTGTATTTGATATCTGGAGCCAAGTGTCGTCTGATTTTACAATACAGGGGTTTAAAATAGTCAACGGAGTAGCTCCAAATTGGGGAGGCGGGGTTTGCTTTATTGTCACCGGAGGCGGGACAATGTACGTGACGCTGACGGAAAATATTATCATGAACAATACATCGAGCAGCCAAGGAGGCGGTGTTTTTGTTAAAGCGCAAACAGGCGGCTCACTTATACTGGATGCCCAAAAAAACATAATAATGGCTAATGAAACCGGAGCTGGAAATGGAGCGGGTGTTGAGATAATCGCTCAAAACAGCAGTGTAGTGGATGCGACTTTGAAAAATAATATTATTGCAGATAACGCAAAAACGACCATTGGTTTTGGTTTAAATATCTATACATACGATGGCCAGTGTACTGTTAATTTGATCAATAATACGATAACCAACAACAACAATAATAGTACTGCAGGTGGTGTCAAGTTGGTATCATCCCAATCCGGAGCGAGTACACAACTAAATTCCACAAATAGCATTATCTGGGGAAATTCGGGTTACGACATCTATATCCATCCCTTGGATAGTGTTTCAACAGCAGAAGTGAATGCCAGTTATTCTGATATTGGTACCTTTTATATAGGCGGACTTAATGGCGGCCTTGGTGTTTACAATAACAATGGGAATAATATTGACTCAGATCCGTTGTTTCAAAATGAGTCGATAAACAACTACCACTTAAAACGGACTTCGCCCTGCACCGGTGCTGGGGTTTATGCGAAAAGAGTTTGGCTTGGTTCAATATGGGCGTTGACCTATTATGATGCGCCAACTGAAGATTTTGAAGGGGATTCCAGAAACAGTGACTGGGTTCCGGTTTCCCCCAGTACCGACTATAAATATTGTGACATTGGCGCGGATGAATTCGTTGCATCCCAAGTCGCCCCGGGGGATGTCAATGGTGATGGTACTGTCGATCTGGCTGACGTTATCGTTATATTGAAAGTCTTGACCGATCAGTCTACCATGGTTTACATTGAGGCGGATCTGGATAGCAACGGAACAATCGGTATAGAAGATGCGCTGAGATTGATAGATCAGCTCAGTTTATGAAATTGCTTATATTAAAGTCGGAAGTGGTCCCGGTTTTTAAACCACCGATCTGAGCTTTTAAGTTGTGTTGCATAGTTCCGTTTTGTCTTTCATAGACATCTCCCCGTGGGGAGATGTCTATTCGCGATTTTACGCCGCTAAAGCGACTTCCTTACTTTAAGGATTGGCCTCACTCGTTTGAACAACTCTCCGTGCTTTTTAAGTGGAACCCCTACCAGTTTTTAAGCTGCCATTTTCACTGTAGGCAGCAGCATACCATATGCTCCATCGGGTGTTTTCCTGTTCAGGCTCGAATGGGGCCTGGACCGGTTATACCAGTCGAGATACTGCATGATCGAATCCCTGGCTTCCGCTACTGAGTCATACGCATACAAATAGACACGCTCGTATTTTACCGTTTTCCAGAAAGGTTCTACAAAGACATTGTCACGCCAGGCACCACGCCCGTCCATACTGATGATGATACCGTTTTCCTTGAGAAAGCTTATCCATTGATCAGAGGTGAACTGACTGCCCTAATCGGTATTTATGATCTCTGGTATACTCGAATGGTTTAGCGCTCGCTTCAGACAATCCAGACAGAAGGATAGATCCAGGGTATTGGATAGCTCCCAGTCGATCACTTTACGTGAATGCCAGATCATGATAGCAAACAAATACATAGAGCCCCGACGCATCAGTATAAACGTGAAGTCCGCACACCATACCTGGTTCGGGTGGGTAATGTTCAATCCTTTCAATCGATAGGGGTAGATTCCGGAAGGCCCGCCTGGAATTGTCGTTCGTTTGCGTGGATAGATCGCCTCGATTCCCATCTTCCGCATCAGCCGCCTTACCCGCTTCCTGTTTGTTCCCTTGCCTGTATGGCGGCGCAGATACGAACTCATTCGACGAGATCCGGCGCTTGGGTCTTCCAGGTAGAGTCGATCCATCTGTTTCATCAAATCCAGGTTCTCAACCGTCTCCTCTGACAGATCATAATAGATCAGTGATCGGTGAATATGCAGCAGGCGGCATTGTCTGCGAATACTCAGGTGAGAATCTTTTTCTATCAGCTCTGATCTTTGACGGGGATTCCCAACTGCCTGCACTTTTTTTCCAGAAACTCGACATCCATTGTCAACTCGCCGACTTTGCGTTGCAGCTGCTCTTTTTCTTTTGACAGATCTTTATCGGTTTTCAGACGTTTCTCTTTGTCGAAAACATCAGGCAGATGGCTCAGCATCTCTTTCTTCCAGGTACCTACCATGACCGGGTGAACCTCGTATTCCTGGGCAATCTGGCTTACCGTTTTGACTGCCTTGATTGCCTCAAGGGCAACCCTGGCTTTGAACTCGGGGGTATGTTTCCTTCTCTGCTTCTTCATAATTCCTCCTGGATGTTGGCGAGAAACTATGAACATCATACTATAACTTACTCCATGGTACTAATACCGAGGAGCACTTCTATAACGTGAGTCCCTAAAGAGGATCAGAAAGTTTATACATAAGATTTGGCTTCATATCGAGGCTTACCAAACAAGATTTCCTGCCCCTTGATGGACCGGATTCTATACCCTGCTATCTGTAAGTGAATAACGGATAGAAGAATCAAAAGATGATACTTTGTCTAGCGTGTCTTTGGCTGTTGTTGGGTTATGCAGTGCATCCCCCCGCCGAAAAAATTAAGAGATGTTGGGTCAATTTGGATAATTCTACGATTTGGAAAATATCCTTGCATAATGGTTTTAGCTAAAAGATCTTTTTCTTTCAGGCGGTATGATTTTCCTTCCTTCCAGTAGGCAGGAAGCAGGATCACGTCATTAGTGATGACATAGTTGAGATAGCTGGCGGCCGCCGTCAGGAAAATGGCATCTCCTGCCGTCAGGGTTGCGTCTTGTTCGTGGAAAAAATCAATTTCCTCTTCAGTGATCGTGTAGGGAGTTACCAGAGGATCAGGAACGGGGAACTTTACGATAGTGAATGGCTTTCCATCCTGGTTCGCCGACTTGTCCAGCAAAGATAAGTTTCGCGCCATCCGTGATGAATTGATACGGTAAAAAGGGTTGTTTTCGCTTTGTTCATCGTCTGACGGCCACGCTAAAAGAACGGTTGTGTCATCAACGAACCTGATGAACTCATCTGTATGCCCTCCCGCCCCTCTCCCCCAATATTTCCCGTCAATTCGGGTAAACCCAAGGGGGTCTTCAGCCAGACCATCTCCCAGCCAGACGATTTTCTGCTGTCCCAAGGTTGTCAATATCTCGGTTTCCAGTTCTGCCAAGGTAAGATGCGGATTTCTTTGTCTGCTCAAATCGGTCAGCAATATCGTGCCGCTGCCGTTGACCTCAAAGGCTCCGCCTTCAAGTACAGCACTGGATTCGATCAATGGCAGGGCCAGCCGGCGGGCAATCGCCTCATCAATTGTTCCAAGCAGTTTTGCTTTGGGGGAAAACTGCTGCGGCGCAACGTTCTGGTAATTGCTGAACAAAAAATCGGCTACCCCAAGTTGACCTTTTTTTTTCACCAGAAAGAGTGGGCCAGGATCACGGAACCAAAAATCAACCGGGTCCTGTTCAATGATGGTAAAAGCAGAAGGATTCAACCCTATCAGGGAAAAATATGATTCTCCTTCGGGGAGCAGACTTCGGTTTTCTACTATGATTTTGACCGGCACATGAGGTGA
>JAHEMX010000611.1 GCA_024643445.1 Desulfobulbaceae bacterium
CCGCTGGTGAGCACCTGGCTGATTGCCAAGACGAACCACAACGTCCTGATACCTGCCTTCTATCTTATGGCGATGGCGCTGGTAAGTTTTATCGCTGCCCTGTTCCTCAAAGGAAAGGCCGTGGGCGAACTGCAATGATGGTGTCTAACCGCTTTTGCAGGCAGAGTGCTGCGAGAGCCTGAAATAAATGCGAAGGGTTGTTGCTTTTCAGAAAAGGTCCTCGTATCTGCCAGCGGGAATTCCAGGGATGATGGCTCGATGTGTAGTATCGTTGTTATCCACTATGCAGGAATCATGAAAAAATCAGTCATCTATGGTGCTGCCGTACTGGTCATTTTCCTGTCTGTCATCTGTCTGAGTCCCCGTCAATCACAGGCTGAAGGATCGGATAATTATTTTGCACTTCGCGGGGGTCTTGCCGTGCCACAGGACATGGATATCAGTGCCAGTGGTGGAGGGAGCGGTTCCACGGTGTCACTTGAAAATGGCTATACCATGAGTATTGCCTAGGGGCGGCGTATCCTGCCCTGGTTTCGCGGCGAGATAGAGCTTGGCTGGACCGCAATGGATGCCGATAAACTCCAGTTGCACAATAGAAAAGCCGAGATTGATGACAAGGGAAAGGACGAACATCTGTCTGGTATGCTCAATGCTCTGGCTGACTGGACAAACGAGTCTGCGCTAACTCCCTATAGCGGTGCTGGCATTGGCATAACTAAAACCACGCTGGAAAACAACTTTGCCTGGCAATTCATGTTCGGCGTGCTGTGGGCATCAACACCTATTGGGGGATGGAACTGCGGGGCCGGTACTTTGGCAGCGACGACCGGACCCATGATAACCATGCGGCAGGAACAACTTTGGATCTTGATGCGGACGGAAGCAGGATGTGGATGATTGATTTCGGCTTGAGCTACAAATTTTAACGATACCACGAGGCGCTCCTCCTGTCGGCATGAAAAGAATAGACTGGTAAAATGAACTCCTGACAGCGGGACTGTTCTTTGCTTTGGGATCGAACTTCAGGGTCGCGAGCATTAGCTGTATCAGAAAAAAAATCGTATTTGTTTTTTTGCCCCTTGATCTTGGAGATTCCCGCAATTATTGATAGACGAAAATGGTTTTGCCGGCCAGTGAGCGACAACCCCAGTCTGCCCTTGCGGGTTGACAAGGTGGTGGCCTGCGGGAGAATAGAGGTTGTGCCCGATTGATCGGGGTTATGCCGTAATGAAGTGCTTTACTATATTCACTTGTGTTTGTGACTGATCTGTTGTAATATACTCAGTTGTCCTAACATAAAATAGATCAAGCATGGCGTTTTTCGTCACCTTTCTTGCAGTCCCTCTGCATTGACGTTGTCGATAAAGATTCCAGCCGGTCGCAGTCACCAGGAGAAGCATGTGAAGCTTTTTATTGGCAATTTGCCGTATGATATAACCGAACCGGAAGTACTTGAACTGTTCAGCCAGTATGGTGAAGTGGTGAGTGCTAATCTGGTGATAGATCATTTCTCAGGTCGTTCCAAGGGGTTTGGCTTTGTCGAGATGTCGACACGAACCGAGGGACACCGGGCAATGGAGACCTTGAACAAACAGGAGTATCGGCATCGCGAACTTGTCTGCAACGAGGCGAAACCCCAGAAGAAAGGGAAGCGGCGCGGTAGATAAGAAACATGCTGGTCATGATGATACAAGGTGGTGCAAGGGATGTGAAGAGGATGGCATAACCGGAAGTGGTTTTGTAAAACTCTTCAGCAGTCGTCTGAACGAATACGTTTCAGACAAATATTCAGCCACAATAAAGGCTGGCACCCGGTAATAAACATTCCCGGGTTCATGAAAAAAAGGGACAAAGCAGGTCCCAGAACACAGGAGTATGAGTAATGTCAGAAGGAACAGTAAAGTGGTTTAATGATGCGAAAGGGTTTGGCTTTATCGAGCAGGATGGAGGTCAGGATGTCTTCGTGCATCATACCGCTATAAAGGCAGAAGGTTTCAAATCTTTGTCCGAGGGTGAGCGTGTCAGGTTTGAAGTTGTCGATGGCCAGAAAGGCCCGGCTGCCAAGGATGTAGTGAAGCTCTAAAAAAGACGCAGCGGCAGTTCTACCTGAACTGCCGCTGCTTTATGATCGTATGGCGTATCCCTCTGAGGATGCGCTTTTTTTTGTCCTGTTCTGGCCGCAGGCTGAGATGGTTGTTCTCTTGTCGTAAAGACGCCGCCCGACTGAGGCTTCCGCCTTGTCGTTTCGGTATTGCTTGCTGCACCTTCTTGGGAGCCGGTGATACGCTTTTTCTGGTTCGGGGCGGAGAGATTCCCGACACCCCAAAAGCAGTAAATGTCTGCCGGTCGTTTTGCTGCAAACGTCCTCCCCATTTCTCCTAT
>JAHEMX010000122.1 GCA_024643445.1 Desulfobulbaceae bacterium
GAAATGGTCGCCCGGGGATAGGTAGCGCCGAACAGCGATCATCTGACCGTGCACCCTGCAAATATTATACACAAGAGCCCGCCAGACAAGGATTCATTTGCAATCAATAGAGGAGAAACCATAGAATAATCCGATAGTATGGGTGCGGGCCGTGGCGATTTGCGTTCCGTTCAACACTCATCCACACCCTATCATCCCCCTGTCAAATAGATTCCCTTGGATTGTTTAACGGCGCGAACCGGTGTATGTTTCAATCAACCGTTACTTCCTGGTATCCCTTTTCAACAGGTGATTAATCATGGCAGCAACAAGAAAAGTGAAGCTGGTACTGACCAGCGTCCCGACCATCGAAGGGGCTGGAGTGCATCTCAAGCGGGTATTCGGATTCAGCAACGAAACCTTGTTCGACCCCTTCCTCCTGCTCGATGATTTTCGCTCGGACACACCGGCCCACTATCTCAAGGGCTTCCCCTGGCATCCGCATCGCGGCATAGAAACCATAACCTATGTGCTCAAGGGTGATGTCGAACATGGCGACAGCCTGGGAAACAGCGGCATCATTTCATCGGGAGATGTCCAGTGGATGACGGCCGGCAGCGGCATCGTCCACCAGGAGATGCCGAAAGGCGCAGCGGACGGGGCGATGTACGGCTTCCAGCTGTGGGCCAACCTGCCGGCACGGGACAAGATGATGGTGCCGCGCTACCGGGACATAAGCGCTGGGCAGATTCCTGAGATCCAGACCGATAACGGCACCAGGATCAAGATTATCGCCGGAACCGTCAATGCTGTTTCCGGCCCGGTTACCGGCATTGTCATCGACCCGGAATACCTCGACTGCTCGGTGCCACCCGCCACCCGCTTCCGCCATGCCACCACTGCCGACCATACTGTCTTTATCTACGTCATAGCGGGCGCCGGCCGGGCGGCCGGGGTTGAGGTGAAAAACGGCATGCTGGTGCTTTTTGACCAAGGTGATGAAATGGCGGTATCGACGGAGAAGGAGCCGCTCAGGTTTCTGCTCTGTTCGGGAAAGCCGCTCAGGGAGCCCATCGCCTGGCGCGGCCCGATCGTGATGAACAGCGAGGCCGAGCTTGATCTGGCATTCAGGGAGTTCCACGCCGGAACATTCATCAAGCAGAGATGATAATCTCCAGGAAGAGCGGCCGGTCGGTATTCGGGCCGTTCCGTTAAACAACAACATGATTCGACAAGGGTTGAAATCGAGGAATTTCTCCTGAGGGCTACAGGGAGAAAGCCACATTTCATCGGTACATTGCAGAGACAACGCTGCTCTATCTGATGCCAAGGCAGATAAACCCAATCTTCATTATTCCACAACTTTCAGGTTAACTATTGAGTCTCTTGCAAAATGGTATTTTCACCCAAGACATTGTTTATACACATAATTTTATCCTCGAAACAGTAAGTATATGTCTACGGCAAACTTTTTCGCCTGCCTTGATCTTGAACAAAAATCATCATTTCGCATAAGGCCCTATTATAAGGACTAAATACGATATCAAATGAAGCAAGAGCAGTGAAAAAAGACAGCAGGTCCCCAAAAGACATCCCTTCATTTTTAGCCACTATCACTATCCTCCCCCCTGCCTTTTGATAAAAGTTTTTGCTCTACGAGCCATCACGGTTCTGCGCTATAGTTACATCTAGGTATGAAAGATCTTCAATCTTCGGGGCTTTCGCCGGTTCCTCAAACGATTGCCTCTGAGCCATGGTCTCCTGTCCTTTTTCAATCTCCTGCTGCGCTTTGCCTGTTGTTTTATGGGATCCGCTCCTCCTTTCGGCGCAACCAATACGGTAGCTGGCTGAAGATTTCATTTTGTCGACGAGTTCTGAGTGTTTCTGTCCCAAAACATGACGAAGCGCCATTGCTTTCCCTCCTGGCTAGAAAATCACCCATGATTTTTCCTTGACATCGTTTCAAAAACCGGTGATCATGCGACCGAAGTGTATAATGTATAAATTATAAAATGTACAGGAGGTGGCGAATGAAAAGCAGAATCGGATTGTTCTTTTTAATTACGTTGGTGAGTGCAGCGCTCATGACAGGCACCAATGAAGGTCGGGCTGCCGACAATAAAAAGGTTATCAAATGGAAGCTGCAATCGTGGGCACCGGCCGGTGATGCAACCTATGAGGCAGCTCTTAAGTTTGCAAAACTTGTGAAAGAGGCTTCCGACGGCCGTTTGATTGTCACCCCCTATAATGCGGGAGCGATTATTCCAGCCGGAAAGGAATTTGATTCGGTTCTCTCGGGTTCGGTTGAGGCTATTCATGGTGCACCGGGTTGGTCTCTAGGATATTTCCCGGGCGCTATTTTTTATAACAACACGGTCGGCGGTTTAACCGCCAACCAGCAAAGAATGTGGCTTGAGTATCAGGGCCTCGAGCTTGCCCGGAAGAATTACACGAAACTAGGCGCTTATTATGTCGGCCCGTTAACTCCTCATAATGCTGAGGTTTTTGCTCACAGCACTAAACCGCTCAACAGTGTTGAGGATCTCAAAGGCTTCAAGGTGAGGATGGGGTCAGCAGCCCTCAATGAAATCTTTGCTCGGATGGGTGCGGCTCCGGTATTTATGCCAGGCGGGGAAGTATACGAAGCGGTACAACGTGGTGTTATAGATGGGTTTGAGTATGTAACTCCTTCAGTCAACTGGGGCATGGGATTTCAGGAAGTTACCCCTTATATGTACCTTTCCACCTCCCGCGCGCCAACCGATGCCCAGGCGCTTTTCGTCAACCAGAAGGCATGGGACAAGCTTCCGGTTGACCTTCAAGCGATCGTTACAACGGCATGTTTCATGGTTGCGGATCAGTATTATGTAGAAGAAATTGTCCGGGATGCTGAGGCCTTGAAGAAGTTTGAAGAGTACGGCACGAAGATTTTACCGGTACCTGATGATATTGTAGCGCTTCTCTACAAGACTGCCGAAACCTATTACGACGAACAGGCAGCATCTGATCCGGCTTTCAAGGAAATATATGATTCCGTGAAAAAATGGCAGATTATCAGCAAACAATTCAACATCCAATAATGTGCATGGTGCCGTGACCAGCTTCTTTGTCGCGGCACCGTTACTGAGGAGAGACGCGGAATGTTTCCATCAGCACTGAGGAAAATCACCAGAGCTATCGACAGGATGAGCGATGTTATTGCACAATTCGTTAAATACCTGATCCTTTGTTTGATTTTCGTCCTCATTTACGAAGTGGTTGCACGGTACGTTTTCAACAAACCGACAATCTGGGCTCTTGAAACATCACAGATGATTTTTGGTGCAATCGGCGCACTTTGCTGGGGCTATACCCTGAAAATCGGCGGCCATGTTCGAGTCGATGTTTTTTATACGATGTTTTCGGAGAAGTGGAAAGCAATCGTCGATGTTGCCATGACACTGCTTTTCCTTTTCCCCATCCAATATATTCTGATTCATTCGGGCATAAAGTGGACACTGTTTGCCTTGAAAGTAAATGAGCGCATGGTCGATAGCAGCTGGCTGCCACCTTCCTGGCCGTTTCGTTTGGTCCTGGCGATTGGATTCACCCTGTTTTTTATTCAGACGGTCTCAGAACTCGTTAAAAACGTCTATTTCATCATAAAAGGAAACAGGCTTATCGAGGCGAACTCGGAATACGTTAAGGAAGGGCTGGTGTGATATGGACATGATGACTCCAGAGTTTGTAACGATAGGGATGTTCCTCGTCCTGTTTTTTGGTGTGCTGACAGGTTATCCTTTGGCCGCTCCCATTGGGGGAGCCGGTGTACTCTTCGGTTTCCTCTTGTTCGGAGATTCGGTCTTCGATATGGTATATGCCAGAGTTTACGCCCAGTTGACCAACACCGGATTTATGGCGGTACCACTCTTTGTTTTTATGGGCGGCATGCTTGAGCGTTCAGGAATTGCCAAGAGAATGTACGAGAGTCTCTATGTCTGTTTCGGCAATTTCCGGGGCGGGCTTGCAATCGTCAGTATTCTGATCGGCACCATCATGGCCGCCTGTATCGGAGTGATCGCCGCTTCAATTTCAATGCTTACCCTGGTTGCCTTACCGGTAATGATCCAGCGTGGATACGACAAGGGGTTGGCTACCGGAAGCATCTGTGCAGGTGGTACGCTGGGTATCCTGATTCCACCGAGTATCATGCTCATCGTCTATGGTCCTGCGGCCTGGATCTCTGTTGGCAAGCTGTTCATGGCGGCTTTCGGGCCGGGACTAATGCTGTCGGTTCTGTATATGATATATATTGCCGTCAGAGCGTTCCTGCAGCCATCGGTCGCACCGTCCGTAAGCTCAGAAGAGCAGATGAACTTCACGACCTTTCAAAAAATCAACATGGTGGTGAAATCACTGGTTCCCACACTTCTTCTTATACTCTCCGTGCTGGGGGCAATTTATTCCGGAATTGCCGCTCCCACCGAAGCAGCTGCTGTCGGTGCGGTAGTTTCGGTAATCCTCACCGCTTTATACGGCCAGTTCTCCTGGAAAGACCTTATGGAGGTAGCGCTGAGTACTATCAAGCTGACCTGTATGGTTTTACTTATTGCTTCCTGTTCCACCGCCTTCGTCAGCGTTTTTCTCGCCGGCGGAGGAGGAGAAATAGTTGAATCGTTTATCCTGGATTTTCCTGGCGGGAAATGGGCAGTCTTTAGCGCTATCATGGCGATAACTTTTATTCTGGGAGCGTTCATCGATTGGGTTGGCATAATTTTCGTCCTCGTGCCTATCCTTTCTCCGATCATCCCCAGGCTCGGGTTTGATCCGTTATGGTTTGCCATGATGATCATCGTGAATCTGCAGATGTCTTTTTTGACCCCGCCTTTCGCCTATGCCATGTTCTTCCTCAAGGGTGCGGCTGACCCAGCACTTGGAATCGAAACCAAGGATATTATCCGCGGCATGCTCCCCTTCGTAGGAATCGTTGCCGTCGGCTTGATATTCCTTATCATCTTTCCGCAGATCGTCACCTGGTTGCCAAGCACAATGTAGGAGCATATGTACATGAAGCAAATTTCAACCGACAAAGCACCTGCGGCTTTTGGCCCCTTCTGTCAGGCCTTGGTTGTCAACGGTATTGTTTTCACCTCCGGCGCAATGCCTCTTGATCCTGAAACCGGTGCGCTCGTGGATGGTGGCATAACAGAACAGACTCACCGGACCATGAAAAACCTGCAAGCCGTCTTGCATGCAGCGGAAGCATCGATGGATAACATTGCCCAAGTCGTCGTCTATCTTGCCGATATGAATGATTTTGACAAAATGAATGAAGTGTATGCATCCTATTTCAATAGACATCACCCGGCCAGAGTTACCGTTGGCGTTGCAGCCTTAGCCAAAGGAGCGTTGGTGGAAATGCAGGCGACGGCAATAGTTTGAACACGCAATGCTAAAGGTTATGTGCTGAGTTTATTTCCTGAGGTTTGTGAGAAAAAGCTTTTCTACGTTACTTACTCGTATCTTTGATGCTATATTCCAGCGGTGAATTGCATTAACGAAGATCTTTTGGATCTTGCTGCCCATAAAAAGATCGATGCAAGGTATTATGGATTCAAAACCTGAGGGAAAAAAGGACGTCATTCGCCTATGGTATTCAAGAGCTTGAATGAAGCAGCCTACTCGATCATCCGGGATAAAATTTTGCACGGGGATTTCGAACTTGGCAGTCGAATAAGAGAAGATGCCCTTGCTGAAGAGATATCGATCAGCCGCACGCCGGTCAGAGAAGCAATAAATCGACTCGTAGCAGATGGAATTATAATAAAAAAAGCTCAACGGGGTTTGTATCTTATCGATCCGGATCCCGAACAGATAAAGGACAATATTGATATCCGAATTTCCCTTGAAAAATTAGCTGTGGAGAAATGTATCGAACGTTCTACCGACGACGATATTGAAGAAATCAGCAATTCATTAAAATCGTTTAAAAATGCACTTACACGGAAAGACTATGATGCCTGCAATGAACTTGACTCTGATTTTCATGCTCTGATTGCACAAACGTCTCGAAACGTTCGCTTAATGACTCTACTAAATGATTTATCGGCTTTTTTTAAATTGGTCCGAAAAGAAGAAAAGAAGCAGAATCCCGGAATAAAGAACGAATCTACCCTCAAGGAACATCGGTGTATTGCCAAGGCTATTAAAAAAAGAGATATTCCAGCCGCAAAGGAGGCAGTGGAAGTCAATATCCAAACTATGCGCAGCAACCTTTTCAATCAGCGCATCCCAAGGGGTTGACCTGTCCTCCTAACAGCTCATCACTGAAGCTACGTACCCTTTCATCCAAGATTTACAGGAATCATTCGCCCCTGCTTGCCCCCCCTCCTTCCGGTATAAGTGAGCAGTGCACAGTCAGATACATTCGTAGAAATAGAGATGCCTCTGAAGACGCGCCCCCTGTGTTGATTCCGATACATGATGTGTCGGTCCGCCTACTCCCTAACCTGGCTTTTCCTGGCAGTCTTGATTCGGATTTCCCCCTGGTTCTCAGGGTACTTGCCGATCTTGTCCCGGTAGAACTCCTGAATGATCTTGAAATCCTGCTCCAGGTCACCCGAAGGTTCGATAACGCTGCCGATACCGATCTTTTTTTTCGAATAGTCAATATAGCCGAGTGCAATCGGCACGCCGGCCCTTACGGCGATTGTATAGAAGCCACTCTTCCAGTACCTGGATCTGCTCCGTGTTCCTTCAGGGGCTATCGCCAGTATCAGCCGGGAGCGTTTTTGATAGAGCTCAATCGCGTTCTTCAGAAAGGTGGTGCCGGCACTGCGGTCGACCGGGATTCCGCCAATTGCCCGGAAGATATAACAGAACGGCCAAACAAACAGGGTATGCTTTGCCACCCAGTTAAATCGTATGCCCATGCTGGTCAGGCCGAGCAGCGTCAGCGGGAAATCCCAGTTGGATGTATGCGGCGCACCGATAAGCACATATTTATCGAGTTTCGGCGTATCGGGATCAACCGTCCAGCCGAGCCTGGTGAGAAGAAAGCTTGCAAAGGATTTCATGGTCTTGCCCAGGCTTGATACCTCTCAGATGTCAATGGGCCGCCTTGCCGAAAAGACGGATCCGGCGTGGCGCGGCCTGCCGGTCTGAAACAGTTTTCCGCTTTTGCAGGATCATCAGGTTTCCCAGCAGGATCAGACCGACACCACTGGCAGATGATATGCTCCAGTGATAGTCTTCCCAGATTGTTGAGATGGCCAGAGCGACGATCGGGAAAAGCAGGGTAGCGTAGGCGGCTCGATCGGCGCCGATATTGCCGACCAGGGTCAGGTAACAGCCGAAGGCGATGACCGAGCCGAAGAATGCCAGATAGAGTAATGATCCTGCGTACTGGTAAGACAGGACGAAATCAAAACTCCTGCCGGTGACGATACTTGCCAGCAGCATGACCAGGGCCCCGTATGCCATGCCGTAGGTATTGGTCTGAATAATCGGCAGGCCGCTCTTCTGGTTGCGGGCGGACACGATATTTCCAAGAGAGGCAAGCAGGGTGGCTGCCAGACAGAGTATAAAACCGGTCAGCCCTTCATTATCCAGTGAGAATGAGCCGATTTCTGTCTTGAAAACGAGGATGATCCCCGCCATGCCGACCAGGCCGCCGATGACCACCCTGCCATGAATCGGCGTTTTCAGGAAAAGGGCGCCATTAACAATATTCATCAGGACAATGGTCGAGAAAATGACCGCGGCCAGGCCGCTGGCAACGTAGAGTTCGGCGATGTAGAACAGGAGGTAATTGAAGCCGAAAAGCAGGATGCCCTGAAGAAACATGAAAGCGTGCTCACCTGAGTCAAAACGCATCCTCAGACCGCGAATAACGCACCAGATCAGCAGGATAAGGGTTGCCAGAGCAAACCGGTAGGTAACCGACACCATCGGATCCACGATGCCGAGCTGCAGCTTGATGCCGATCCAGGTCGATCCCCATATCAACACGGTGATCAGGTAAAAAAGCATATTTTTCATGATGGCGGTGTTCTCATTCTCCAGAGGTCGACTTCCAGAATAGTGCAGCCAGCCTGACAGCCAGCAGGACAAAGGGCAGAGCGTGCAAACCTAAGTCGAAGATATCAATGGGTCTGTTCAAGGTCCCGTGCAAGAGCATCCGCAGCTTCTCCCACAGGTGCGGCTCAGGGAAAAATGGTGCCAGGCCAAGTGTCAGGCAGAGTATCACCAGAACCGGGATGGGTATGGAGTTAAGCATCGAAACGATGGTCATGGTTCAGGCCAGGGCCAGATTTGCACAGCCGCTGCCATCGGAAGCTTCTATTTCTTCGAGCTGCCGGAAGTGACGGCGCTCCTCGGCAATCACCGTGTCAAGCTGCCGGTGCACTTCACTGTCGGTTATCATGGTCTGCAGAAACTCATAGAACAATACCGTGTCCTGTTCGAAAATCTTTGACTGGGACAGCATCTCGGAAAAATCGCGGCTCTGCCGCAGCTTTTCACGCTCGAGGGAAAAGGTTTGATCTGCAACCATTTCCTGCAGCAGCTGCCGGCCCATTTTCTCCAGCGCCATCTGCTCTTCGGTGAGGGGTTGATTTGCCGTGATGGACGCAAACCACGCTGCATGGCGCCTCTCTTCCTCCGCCATCCACAGAAATATTTCTGCCAGCCCGGGGTCGGCTGCCCGTTCCGCTGCATTGCGATAGGCCTCCTCCCCGTTACG
>JAHEMX010000123.1 GCA_024643445.1 Desulfobulbaceae bacterium
AGTGCCTACCTGTTCAAAAGCACCGAGCATGCTGCAAACCTTTTTGCTCTGAAAGAGCTGGGCAACATCTACACCAGGATAGGAAACCCAACCCAGTCAGTGCTCGAACAGCGGGTCGCCCAGCTCGAAGGCGGCGCTGCAGCCCTCGCGCTTGCTTCAGGCACTTCGGCGATCTTTTATACCATCATCAACATCTGCGCCCAGGGTGATGAGATTATCGCTGCCAACAACCTCTACGGCGGTACCTATACCCAGTTCGACTCCATCCTGCCGCAGCTCGGCATTACCGTGAAATTCGTAAACCCGGACGACCCGCAGAATTTCCAGCGGGCGATCACCGAAAAGACCAGGGGCATTTTTTGCGAAACCATCGGCAACCCGACACTCAGTGTCGTCGATTTCGAAGCGATCGCCGCGATAGCCCGGGCCAACAACCTGCCGCTGATCGTCGATTCCACCTTCACCCCCCCCTGCCTGTTGCGACCGATTGAGCACGGGGCGGATATCGTCATCCATTCACTGACAAAATGGATGGGCGGCCACGGTACCGGAATCGGCGGCATCGTGGTTGACGCAGGCAAGTTCAACTGGACTGATCCGAAATTCACCCTCTACAATGAACCAGACAGCTCCTACCACGGGCTTCGTTACGCCCATGATCTCGGCAGCCTGAATCCGGTGGCCTTCGCCCTGCGTATGAGGCTGGTGCCGCTGCGCAATCTCGGCGCTGCCATTTCACCCGATAACTGCTGGATCTTCCTGCAGGGCATAGAGACGCTGTCTCTGCGCATGGAACGTCATTGCAGCAACGCAGTAAAAGTGGCCGATTTCCTCAAGGCTCACGATCTCGTGGACTGGGTTTATTATCCGGGTCATGCCGGTTCGCCCGGAAACGAGAACGCACGCAAGTACCTGAAAAACGGTTTCGGCGGCATGGTCACCTTCGGCATCAAGGGCGGCCTGGAAGCGGGCCAGAAGTTTATTGAAGGACTGGGCCTCATCTCGCACCTGGCCAACGTGGGTGATGCAAAATCGCTGGCTATCCATCCGGCTTCCACTACCCATTCCCAGCTCTCGGCCGAACAGCTGGAAGAGTCGGGTATTACCGAATCGATGGTCCGGCTCTCGATCGGAATCGAGCATGTCGATGATATCATCGCAGACATCGATCAGGCCCTGAAGCAGACAACCAGGTAGCAAACCTCTGTCCATGAACAGAAAAGTACAGGCAGATCCCGATCCCGGTTCAGCGGGACTTGTAGAAAAGCAATTCTACACCTTTGCCCATCCGCCGCAGCAGATGGTGCTCGAGAGCGGCGCCCGTCTTGGCCCGATAACCATTGCCTATGAAACCTGGGGGAGGCTGTCGGAAAAGCGGAACAATGCAGTCCTGGTCACGCACGCCTTCTCCGGCGACTCCCATGCGGCAGGCTTTTATGGTGGCGAACCGGCGGATGCCAAGCCTGGCTGGTGGGATAGCATGATCGGCCCGGGCAAAGGTCTTGACACCTCAAAATATTTTGTCATCTGCGCCAATATTCTCGGCAGCTGCATGGGGACAACTGGCCCCTCTTCCATCAACCCCGAAACGGGGAAACCGTATGGACTCGGCTTTCCGATGATGACCATCGGTGATATCATCGAGACCCAGAAGGTGCTGCTTGACTACCTCGGTATCGATTCGCTGCATACGGTTATCGGCGGTTCCATCGGCGGCATGCAGGTCCTGGAATGGTGCGTCCGCTACCCTGAAATGGTGCGTTCCGCCATCCCAGTCGCCACAACCATGCGCCATTCTGCGCTGGCTATTGCCTTCAACGAAGTGGCCAGGCAGGCCATCATGGGGGACCCTCACTGGGAACTTGGCAATTATTACGACAAGACACCGCCGGCTCTCGGACTTGCCGTTGCCCGGATGATCGGACACGTCACCTACCTTTCCGACGAGGCGATGCGCCGCAAATTCGGTCGGCAGCTGCAGGATAAGAGCCATTTTTCCTTCGGCTTCGATGCCGATTTCCAGGTGGAGAGTTATCTGCGCTACCAGGGGTCAAAATTTGTAAAGCGTTTTGATGCAAACTCGGTGCTTTATATCACCAAGGCCGCCGATTATTTCGATCTCGCCCAGCGGGAAGCGCCGGCCCGATCACTGCAGGACATCCGCGGCGCGGCAACCAAGTATCTCGTTGTCAGCTATACTTCCGACTGGCTGTATCCTACCTATCAGGCAAAAGAACTCGTTCAATCCCTTAAACGCGCCAACCTGGATGTCAGTTTCTGTGAAATTGAAGCGGACTGCGGCCATGATGCCTTTCTGATCCCGGACCAGCGTCTTGGCAGACTTGTTGGAGGATTCCTCGATGGTGTCGCCCGAAACTGAAAATATGCGCTTTGACCTGCGGGTGATTGCCTCAAGGATCGAACCGGGAGCACGGGTTCTTGATCTTGGCTGCGGCAACGGTGACCTGCTCGCCTGGCTTGTCGAAAACAAGCAGGTGGTTGCCACGGGCATCGAGCAGGACAAGGATAAGGCGGCGTTCTGCATCAGTCGCGGAATCAGCGTCCTGCAGGGGGATCTCAACGAGGAAGTCGACGATTATCCCGATTTTAATTTCGATTATGTCATCTTGAGCCAGACCCTGCAGCAGGTCTATGAACCGGCGCGTCTGCTCTATTCCCTGTCGCGGATCGGGCGGCGCTTTATCGTCAGTTTCCCGAATTTCAGTCATTATTCCATCCGCCTGCAGTTGCTCTTCAAGGGCATGGCTCCCAAGAGCGAACAATTGCCGTACAACTGGTATGATTCGCCCAATATCCGGGTCATTACCCTGAAAGACTTCAGGAAATTCTCCAGCGATGTCGGTTACAGAATTGTTGAAGAAATTGCCGTCAAGACTGATTATCGTAGTAAGGGTGGCGGCGTTGTCCGCCTCTTAAGCAACCTTCGAGCAACCTACGGGATCTTCATCATAGAAAAACGTCCGAATCCCTGAGCGGTTGCAGCACCAGGTGGAAGAGCCCATGAGTAAACCCAGTTCACTGTACCAGGAATCACTTGATATAAAGCTGCTTTCAGATATCTGCGAGCACCACGAAATCAGTGCAACCAGCAGGCATCACCTGATTCCCGGGGTCGTAAAAAAAATGCTGCAGTCTTGGAATTCCAAGGAATGCTATGACCATATCAGCCCGTTTGCCATCCCCTCACACCGGGCTATAGTCGATATTATCAAGCAGGCCCGCCGTGTTCTTTTCCCCGGCTTTTTCACCTCCGCAAAACTCCACGCCTCGAATCTTGAGTATTATATCGGCAAGGAGACGACAGAGCTGTACGACAAGTTAACGGAACAGGTAACCATGGCAATCCGCCATGATTGCCGTCGCCTGGACCAGCCCTGCACCAATTGCGAAGAACGGGCAAACGACATCGCCTATCGGTTCATTGAGCGATTACCCGACGTCGCCGCGGCACTGGCGCATGATATCAGGGCAACCCTGACCGGTGATCCTGCCTCAAAGAGCGTGGATGAAGTGATTTTCAGCTATCCGGGCCTGCTGGCTATAACCGTCTACCGCCTGGCCCATGAACTGCACAGGCTCGAAGTGCCGATCATTCCCAGGATCATGACGGAATGGGCGCACGGTGAAACGGGAATCGACATCAACCCCGCCGCACAGATCGGTCAGGGTTTTTTTATAGATCACGGCACTGGCGTGGTCATCGGCGAGACCACCATTATCGGCAACAATGTCCGTATCTACCAGGGCGTCACCCTCGGAGCCCTGTCCCTGCCCCGCGATGCCGGGGAAAAAATGCGAAATAAAAAACGGCATCCAACCATCGAAGACAATGTCATCATCTATGCCAATACGACTATTCTCGGCGGCGACACCACCATCGGCGCTGATTCCATAATAGGCGGCAATATCTGGCTGACCGAAAGTGTCAGTACCGGAACCAAGGTTCTTCTGAAAAAGCCGGAACTGATCTACCACCACTCACCAAACATCTAATCCCCGGAGGATTATCGTATGGCCCTTGCACTAACAGACACCTATGGATGTACGCCACTTCTCGCACTTCAACATTTCGGCAGGGAGAGCGGCAGCACCATCCTGGCAAAACAGGAATCGCGAAACCCGCTCGGCAGCGTCAAATGCCGAATCGGCGTGTCAATGATAGAAGCAGGCATCCGCGACGGCAGAATAAAGAGCGACAGTGTCATTGTTGAGCCGACCAGCGGTAATACCGGGCTTGCCCTTGCCTTTGTCTGCGCCGCAAAAGGCTTGCGTCTTATCCTGACCATGCCGGAAAGCATGAGCGTTGAGAGGCGCATGATGCTCAAACACCTTGGCGCGGAACTGGTGCTTACCCCGGCTGCCAAGGGAATGAAAGGCGCAATCGCGGCTGCTGAAGAGATCCTGGCCCAGAACCGGAATAGTTTTATGCCCAATCAGTTCTCGAATCCGGCAAACCCGGAGGTGCACCGGAAAACGACCGCAGAGGAAATCTGGCAGGACACCAACGGCAAAATAGATATTTTCGTGGCCGGTGTTGGAACCGGCGGGACCATTACCGGCGTATCCGAGGTGCTGAAGGCGCGGAACGGGAACATGCGTACCGTCGCCGTCGAACCGGCAGATTCACCCGTCCTGTCCGGCGGCTCGCCCGGACCCCATAAAATCCAGGGCATCGGCGCCGGTTTTGTGCCGGCGATCCTCAACACGAAGATCATCGACGAGGTGGTTACCGTCAGCAACGAGGATGCCATGGAAACCGGACGAATCCTCGCCAGAAGAGAAGGAATCCTGTGCGGTATATCCTCCGGGGTAGCCGCCTGGGCAGCCCTTCAGGTAGCAAAGCGGCCGGAGAACAGGGGAAAAACCATCGTTGTCGTCCTGCCGGACACCGGTGAGCGCTACCTGAGTACCGACCTGGTCCTGGAAAAGGCCTAAACGTCAGGTTTAGCCTCCGGGTTATCATTCCGCCTTGGTATGTGTCACAGACAGCAAGTCTTCAGGCGATAACCGCGAGGGTAAAAAGCGAGGCGATTGTCGAGTAGATGATGGCGATCCCGATGGTTTCTGCCCGGATCTTATACTGCACCGCCAGCACGAACGGCATGGCTCCGCATGGCCCGGCAGCAACGAGAAGGGCGGGATCGCGCCACAGCGGTTCGAGATCGTCCAGCGAACGGAACAAGAGCCAGGCAATCAGTGGATGCATGAGGACCTTGAGGCCGGTTGTCGCCAGGGCTGCATGATCGATTTTTGTGATTCTGGTTCCGGCCAGAATAATACCAAGAGAAAAGAGTGCTGCCGGCGCTGCCGCAGCACCGGTGAAGTTCGTGAAGGTGACGATTCCCTCATGCACCGGGATGGCGCCGATATTTACCAGCAGGCCAGCCGCAATAGCCATGAGCACCGGGTTGCGAACAAAGAGGCGCAACACCTGCCAGATTGATTCCCCCCGATGCGAGGCGATCTCCAGACCGATGATCGTTCCCGCAAAAACAACGGTCGTATCAATAACAATAATCGCCGTTATCGGCACGGCCGCCTGCTCGCCATAGAGAACGCTGGCTATGGGCAGAATAAAAAAAACATGATTGACGAAACTTGCGGCCATACCGAGCAGAATGGCCTCGCCTGCTCCTTTTTTGAAAACAAGGCGGGCGATGATCGCACCAATGGTGAAGATGACAATTTCCGAGATGAAGTAACGTGCAAGCAGGCGATAGTCCACCAGGCCCAGCGGCGCCCGGGACATCAGGGAAAAGAGCAATGCCGGAACCGCAACAAAAAAGACGAAGCGATTAATAGCCTGTGCCGCCGAAACGTCGAACAGACCCCGTTTTGCAAATATGATGCCCAGCAGCATGATTGCAAATACCGGAAAAATCGGATTCAGAAATGATTGAACAACGCCCTGCATAGAACATGTCCTGAATGGAAAACAGATTAAAGCAACATGGTCGACACTCCAGGTTCATCGAACAATAGCTTTCGAAAAGAAATCAATCCTTGCGGTCCCGACCTGATTTTACTGACCAGCCAACAAGGCGCAGTACTGCCAGCAATCCGATTACACCGAAAAAGCTGACGACACTCACCGTACGAAAACCCAGACTTAAACCGATACCGCAGAGCATCACCAGAATAGCGAGCAGGAAAACGAGAACAAGCGTACCGATTAAAACCTTGTTTTTCACATCAACACCGTGCATGGTTGAAAAAGATCGACACCCGGCCAGTTCGCTCGGTCATCGAGTCGTGCCATCTGCCGCCTCCCCTGTATTCTCTGGACGGGAGGAAGGCTGCCAGCGAAACGATCAGTACAAAATTCCTCCTCATTGCTGCGAGCCGGCTTACCAAGCGTTGCTGACAGTTATATAAACAAAGAGCGACTCTTGCTATTAAAAACGTATAAAAGCAATTATTTAACCAGTAGCAATCGCCACCGGTGAGTCGCAGGCCGTAGCGCATCAGAGAGAAACCAGAACCCGCTGCCCCGGCTGCGCTTTCCCCTCTAAAAGTACTCCTATTTGACTGAAAAAATAAAAGAAGTTGGTACTTTTATGCAGTTCTGGTAACATTTCTGTAATGAGTCTTCTGGAAAAGGCAGTTTGATGCCCCATCCAAACCTGTTATTTCTAAAAATGTCGTGTCACACTGAGCTTGCACGACATTGCAATACGTTGGCTGACTTATAATCATGAATTCCGGCAAATCGTTTTATCACTCGCACTGCCTGCTCTGTCCTGTGCAAGCAAAAAGGAGAAAACAGGGTTTCTCTTTCCGGTCAAACCTGCCGAGGCGAAGTCACGCAGCCCACCTCGCCTCTATGTTACATTGCATGGTTGGAAGCCTGCTGAAAAGCTGATGCAATCAATTATCTACAGTGGCGTTCGTGAGCACCATGATACCGAGGCCTTAAGAAAGCTTCTTCTGCTCAACACCTTCCTCGTCCTCGGCTTTGCTGCTTTGATGCTGATGGGCATTATCGCATTGATGCAGCATGCAATGGCGCTTGGTGTCACCGATTTCGCCATGGCCGCTCTCTTCCTCTCGCTCTTTATCTATCTTCATCGCACCGGAGATGTGGCGACGGTGTCACGTTTTGGTGTCGTGATCAATCTGATCTTTTTCTGCTGGCTATTCTTCATTGGAGGAGTCAATACCACCTCTTTTGTCTGGCTCTACACCTTCCCGCTTTTTTCACTGCACCTGCTGGGCGCCAAGCATGGGATCTGGGCCACCGGCACCCTGATCACCTTCTGCATCGGTGTACTTATCGTTGACCAGTTTACCGACATCATCGATGTCTACAGTAAAGATTTCGCCATACGTTTTCCCCCGTCCTTTCTTCTAGTCTGCCTGATGGCTTACCTCGTCGAGAGCAGCCGTGCGAAGGCCCACAACGCCATGCTGGAAAAGCAGAATTTACTGGCCGGCACTATTGATCAGCTGCAGAAGAAGGAGTCTCAGCTGCAAGAAGCGAGAAATCAGCTCGAACTACGGGTCGCACTGAGGACCTCGGAACTGGAAAAAGCAAACAAGCAGCTTCGCGTGGAAATCGACGAGCGACTCTGGGCGGAGCAGGAACGCGTCCGCCTGGAATCGGAGCTGATCAGAGCCCAGAAAATGGAATTGCTCGGTCGCCTGGCAGGTGGTGTTGCCCATGATCTCAATAATGTGCTGTCAGGTGTTGTCAGTTATCCCGACCTGCTGCTTATGGACCTGCCGCCGGGCAGCGAAATGCGCAAACCTCTGGAGAATATACGCAAGGCCGGCGTGCGCGCGGCAACAATCGTCCAGGATCTCCTGACCCTGGCGCGCAGGGGGATAAGCGTCAAGGAACATGTTCAAATTAATGACGTCGTAACCAACTATCTGCAGAGTCCCGAGTTTATTACGCTCCAGCGGAATTATCCGAACGTAACGATGAAAACGGATCTTTCCCCGAGCCTGCATTTATTGTCCGGCTCTCCCGTGCATCTGGAAAAAGCGGTAATGAATCTTCTCGTCAACAGTTTTGAGGCAATCGAAGGCGAGGGGCTCGTTCAGGTGATAACTGAAAACCGGCGGGTCAGTACGCCGATCAAAGGCTATGATACAACGGTGCCCGGCAATTATGTCGTGTTGACCGTCTGTGATAACGGGGTCGGTATCCCCCATGAAAAGCTGGATATGATCTTCGAACCGTTCTATTCCAGCAAAATCATGGGCCTCAGCGGCACCGGGCTCGGCATGACGGTGGTATGGGGAACGGTCAAGGACCATGACGGCTATCTCGACGTAAAAAGTTATCTGGGCAGCGGAACCTCAATTTCTCTTTTTATCCCTGCCGTTGAGGGGAAGGCTCAAACGCCCGCGGAGATCGAATCCATACCTGATGTTATCAAGCACGGAAACAGGGAGACAATACTCCTTGTCGATGATGCCCCCGAACAACGGGCACTGGGAAAGATTATCCTTACCACCCTGGGCTATCTGGTGGAAACGGTCAACAGCGGCGAAGAGGCTGTAGCCTTTCTTGAGAAGCGGGGCGTTGATCTCGTCCTTCTCGACATGATCATGAAACCGGGTATGGATGGCCTCGATACCTATCGGAACATCCTTAAGGTTCGACCGGACCAGAAGGTCATCATCATCAGCGGCTATTCTGAAACCAGCAGAATCAAAAAAGC
>JAHEMX010000124.1 GCA_024643445.1 Desulfobulbaceae bacterium
CAAGGCTGAAAAACCGGCATATCACTCGCTCATGCTTTACCACTTCCAGCTCACCGGATTGTTTTTTTGATTTTTCATGCCGCCCGATTATTGTAGTATGTAAATGAATCAGCGGTTAATTTGATCGATACGCTGCTGTCAGGATCACAACAAGAGGAAAATGTGATGACAGCAACAATTGTCGAATGATAAAATAATGTATAAAGGTAGTGGGAAACTTTCACTATTTCACGTTCCCAGGAGAGCAGCATGAGTATCAATAAACGCAAACACCCACGCATTGAATCAACCCAGCTATCAATAGACATATCAGATGGTGTCGGTGTCAGTTCGGGAGGCGCCGTTGATATCTCCCGCTTCGGCATGTGCCTTGTTAATCTGTCCAAACGACTGAGAAAAGATAGCAACAAATATACCGTTGTAGTCACCACAAACGATGGTAAAGTCTTCAAATTCAAGGTGCGGCCCAAATGGGAGGAGACGGGGTTATCGAGCAGGACACTTGGCGTGGAAATAGAGAATGTCCCGAGCAGATGGACCGAATATGTAAAGTCGCTCGAGCCTGGTGCAAAAGACAAGGACGATGTCTGGGCCGCGGCCAGTGACAAGTGAGCCTTCCCCGGCGGCTCACCGGCAGGAATCGCCTCCTTTTGCTACCATATGTTTTGCCTTTCCAGAACAGGTCTTTTTTTCAGTAGCGGACAGGAACGGTCATGTTTCCCCGGACATCCTGAATAGCGCAGAAGCGATCTAAAAGTCTGTTCCCCGCAGCGTCATAGTAATCCGAAAGATGCTCCGCACCCCTTTCGGGCAACAGGATGCAGCATCAGCGGTACCCCCCCTCTTAGCGATGGTGTTGTAGACCGGGACGAGAAAACTCCCGCACCGGGGCGAGACGCGGTTGCCCGTTTCTGGAAAAATTATATTAGCACAGAGGAATAGATGGTATAAACCCGTGAGAACCATACTGCGGGTGCCATGTATCTCCTCTTTTGGCAGAAGCTCCCGACTTGGCGTCGGACCGCTCCACATTTTCCACCGTCGCGACTTGCCAAAAGAGTAAACGATAACGATAGTTGGCTTAATTTGTGTATAGCAAACCCATTAAAAACTCCCATACGAGGTAGAGTATGAGTTCCTATTACAAGGATCCGGATCCACAGGAAACCGAAGACTGGATCAATTCGCTGGAAGCCGTCATTGAAAGAGAAGGGAACGAGAAGGCCGATTATCTTCTCAACCTGCTTACCGATCGAGCCCGTGCCCGCGGTGTGTCAACCTCGCCCGGCCTTCTTTCGCCCTATTGCAATACAATCCCGCCGGAACAGGAAGACAAGATTCCGGGGAATTCATTGATTGCCCGCAACGTTGCCGCCTATGTCCGCTGGAATGCCATGGCCATGGTCGCCAAGGCGAACAAGAACGGTAAAGGACTGGGTGGTCATATCGCCACCTACACCTCGGTTTCAGCCATCTATGAAGTCGGCTACAACTGGTTTTTCAGGGGACCGGATGCCCCCTATGGGGCGGACATGGTTTATTTTCAGGGTCACAGCTCCCCGGGCGTTTATGCCCGGGCCTTTGTCGAAGGAAGACTGAGCGAGACCCAGCTTGAGAACTTCCGGCAGGAAGTTGACGGCAAGGGGATCTCTTCCTATCCCCATCCCTGGCTGATGCCGGATTTCTGGCAATTTCCGACTGTTTCAATGGGCCTTGGCCCGATGATGGCCATATACCAGGCCCGTTTCATGAAATACATGGACAGCAGGGGGTTAAAGGCAGCCGGTGATCGCAAGGTCTGGTTCTTTATGGGAGACGGCGAATCAGACGAACCGGAATCCCTTGGAGGTCTTACCCTTGCTGCACGTGAAAAGCTCGACAACCTGATATTTGTGGTCAATTGCAACCTGCAGCGTCTCGACGGACCGGTCCGCGGGAACGGCAAGATCGTCCAGGAGCTCGAGGGACGCTTCCGGGGAGCCGGATGGCATGTGATCAAGGTTCTCTGGGGAACCGAATGGGACAAGATCCTGAAACGGGACAAAGAAGGACTGCTTCTCAAAAAATTCGGCCAGATGGTCGATGGTGACTACCAGACCATCCGCGCCAGAGGTCCTGAATACCTTCGGGAAAAGGTCTTTGGTGACGACCCGAGACTGATGGCGCTTGTCGAGGATATCAGCAATGACGAACTGTGGCAGATGACCCGCGGCGGTCACGATCCCCGCAAGGTCTATGCCGCCTTCTCGGCCGCCCATCGCTACCAGGGCAAACCGACGGTTATCCTCGTTAAGACGATCAAGGGATTCGGCATGGGCCAGGCCGGCGAGTCGGTCATGGTCGCCCATAACGTGAAGAAGATGGACAGCCTCTCACTGCAGTCATTTCGCGATCGCTTTCACGTGCCGCTGAAAGATGACGAGCTCGATTCCCTGCCGTTTATCAGACCCCCGAAAGACAGCCCGGAAGAGAAATTCATCAAAGAGCGCCGCGAAGCGCTCGGTGGTCCGGTGCCGTTCAGAAAAACCGGGCCCATCCCTGTCGTGACACCGGGGCTTGACAATTTCAAGGCGCTGCTCGGCTCCTCAGGGACACGTGAAATTTCCACGACCATGGCCTTTGTCCGGCTCCTGAGCATACTGGTCAAGGATAAAGAGATCGGCAAACAGATCGTACCGATCATCCCGGACGAGGCCCGTACTTTCGGCATGGAAGGGCTTTTCCGGCAACTCGGCATCTATGCGCCCGCCGGACAGCTCTATGAGCCCCAGGATTCCGAGACAGTGGCCTGGTATCGTGAATCACCGACCGGGCAGATTCTGGAAGAAGGGATTACCGAAGCCGGCTCCATATCATCCTGGCTCGCGGCCGGAACGGCCTATAGCAATTATGACGTGCCGATGATCCCCTTTTACACCTTCTACTCGATTTTCGGCTTCCAGCGCATTGGCGATCAACTCTGGGCAGCCGGCGACTGCAGGACCCGCGGGTTTCTCATGGGCGCCACTTCCGGACGCACGACGCTGAACGGCGAAGGACTGCAGCACCAGGACGGACACGCCCTGCTCTTTGCTTCGGCATACCCGTCATGCAAATCCTACGACCCGAGTTTTGCCTACGAGGTCGCCGTTCTGATTCAAAAAGGCATAGAACGCATGTATCGGGACAATGAAGATATCTATTACTATATCACCCTGTTGAACGAAAATTATTGCCAGCCGGAAATGCCCGAGGGCGTTGAAGAGGGCATTGATCGCGGCATGTACCTCTATCGCCGGGCGGAGAAAGGCACCGCGGACGTCCAGTTGATGGGCAGCGGCTCAATCTTCCGCGAGGTGATAGCAGCAGCCGATCTGCTGCAAGAAGATTTCGGGATCACCAGCGACATCTACAGCGTGCTTGGCATCAACCAGCTCTACCGTGATGGTCTGATGGTTGAGGACTGGAACAGGGCTCATCCGGGCAAGCCTCAAAGACGCAGCTATGTAAGCGAGTTACTGGACGGCAAAAAAGGCCCTGTCATTATCAGTACCGACTATGTAAACGCCTATAGCGAGCAGATCAGGCACCTGATCCCCCAATCCGTGACTATCCTCGGGACCGACGGTTTCGGCCGCAGCGACAGCAGGGAGGTGTTGAGGAGCTTTTTCAAGGTTGACCGCTACCATATAGCCGTCGCCGCCCTCAAGGCGCTTGCCGATGAAGGCACGCTTCCGGTAAAAAAGGTATCACAAGCGATTAAGAAATATGGAATCGATCCAGATGCTCCCCATCCCATCACCTGTTAAAAGGAGAATTTGTCATGGCGATTGAGAAAATCACTGTGCCCGACTTTGGAGATGTCCAGGAAATAACGGTCGTTGACGTTTACGTCTCCAAGGGTGACCAGGTCAAGATAGAGGACCCTCTTGTCGCCCTGGAAAGCGAGAAAGCGGTCATGGACATTCCCAGCCCGTTTGCAGGCGTCATTACGGAGGTTAAGCTCAAGGAAGGAGATATTGTTTCCAGTGATGATCTCATCGCCCTGCTCGAGGTCGGTGCTTCAGCTGGTAAAACCTCTTCCGCACCCGCTGCATCGGAACCCGAAGCAGCTCCCGAGGCAGCTCCCGAGGCAGCTCCGGAACCGGCTGCCGAACCGCCTGCCGCCACTGCTGAAACCCAGCAGGATACGCCGGAAGACAAGGCTGTTGCCGATGCAGACGAAGAAGGTGACGCCCAGGCGGGAGACACGTTCCATGCCACGCCATCCGTTCGTGCCTACGCCCGTGAGCTTGGCGTCGAACTGGGGGCGGTAACGGCGACAGGTCCGAAGGGACGCATAACCAAGGAAGATGTCCAACTGCTCGTCAAGCAGGCCCTGAAAGGAGGAGGAGCGGCGCCGAAAGCCGCTGCGCTGCCCTTTGCAGAGATACCGCTTGAGGATTTCAGCAAATACGGAGAGATCGAGGAAGTAGCACTTGGCCGGATCCAGAAGATCTCAGGGCCGCATCTGCATCGAAGCTGGGTATCCATTCCGCACGTCACCCATTTCGACGAGGCCGATTTCACCGAACTGGAGAAGTTCCGAAAACAGATGAACAGCGAACCGGACCCGGACAGCGTCAAATTCAGTCCGCTGATCTTTGTCATCAAGGCGGTGGTCGCCACGCTGAAGGCCCACCCGCTCTTCAACAGTTCCCTTGTGCCGGGAGGGGAAAAACTGATCCTGAAGAAATTTTACCATATTGGTATAGCGGTCGATACGCCAAACGGACTGGTCGTTCCGGTTGTCAAGAACGCCGACCGGAAAGGCATCAGGGAGATTGCCCTGGAGTTGAACAAGCTCAGCACCAATGCCCGGAGCGGCAAGCTGGCCATCCAGGATCTGCAGGGAGCGACCTTCACCATCTCAAGTCTCGGCGGAATCGGCGGGACCGGTTTCACCCCGATTGTCAATGGACCGCAGGTCGCCATTCTCGGACTCTCGAAGAGTTATCAGAAGCCGGTGTTCAATGGCGAAACCTTTGTCCCGCGACTCACCCTGCCCTTCTCTCTTTCCTATGATCACCGGGTTATCGACGGCGCTGAAGCCGCCCGTTTCTGTCGGTCGCTGGGCAGCAATATAGAAGATCTGCGAAGAGCACTCTTATAAGCGCAAGGAGCCTGTCATCATGACTGAAAAGATTTCCGTTGACGTTGCGGTACTTGGCGGCGGCCCGGGAGGATATACCGCCGCTTTCAGGGCAGCCGATCTCGGCCTGAGTGTCTGCCTGATAGAACAGAATGAGCGGCTTGGCGGTGTCTGCCTCAACGTCGGCTGCATCCCTTCCAAGACCCTGCTGCATGGAGCGATAATCATTGAAGAGGCGCAGGAAATCGCCGAGTTCGGTATTTCCTTTGGTGCTCCCGCTATCGACCTTGACCGCTTCCGATCAAAAAAAGATGCGGTTATCAAGCAACTCACCTCGGGACTTGACGGCTTGTGCAAGGCCCGAAAGATAACCCGGCTGACCGGCAGGGGCGTCTTTTCCGACAAGCACAGCTTAGCCGTTGACAAAGGCCCGGAGCAGACGCAGGTGCAGTTTGGCAGTTGTATCATCGCCACCGGCTCGAGACCCTTTGTTCTTCCCGGCAGCCCTGACGACAATAGGATATGGGATTCCACCGATGCCCTGGAGCTCTCGGTTGTTCCAAAGCGTCTGCTGATCATCGGCGGCGGTATCATCGGCCTGGAAATGGCACAGGTCTATCATGCGCTCGGTTCGCAGATAACCATTGTTGAAATGCTCAGCCAGCTGATTCCTCCTGCCGATAAAGACCTCGTCCAGCCGCTTTTCCTGAAACTGAAGAAACGGTACCAGATCCTTACCGAAACAAAAGTAACCGCCATTAAAGCTGCGAAAAAAGGCATACAGGTCAGTTACGAAGGGGCGCAAGGTAAAGAGACAAATGAGTATGACGCCGTGCTCGTTGCGGTCGGCAGAAGGGCCAACAGCGAGGGACTCGGCCTTGAAAAAGCAGGGATAGTTCCCAATGGCCGCGGTTTCATTGAGGTAAACGACAGGCAGCAGACCTCCGAACCGCATATCTATGCCATCGGCGATGTGGTCGGCGATCCGATGCTGGCTCACAAGGCAACCCACCAGGGAAAGGTCGCGGCCGAGGTCATCGCCGGACATAAAGCCGCCTTTACGCCGATGACCATCCCCTCGGTCGCCTATACCAGTCCGGAAATTGCCTGGATGGGGTTGACTGAAAAAGAGGCGAAGGAGAGGAAGATCGATTTTGAAAAAGGAAAATTCTCCTGGGGAGCCAGCGGCAGAGCACTCAGCTCCGGCGCAACGAATGGCTCAACCAAAGCCCTTTTTGACAAGAAAACCGGCAGGATCATCGGTGCCGGCATCTGCGGGGCGAACGCCGGTGAACTGATACACGAAGCGATCCTGGCCCTTGAAATGGGGGCCGATGCAGAAGATATCAGCAAGACCATTCATGCCCACCCTACCCTGGCCGAAACTTTTGCCTTTGCGGCAGAAATGGTGGACGGATCGATCACAGACGCCATGCCGCAAAAGAAGAAGTAGTTCTGCCGCTGCAAACAGAAGAGCGGGATGTTTTGGAAAAAAACCCGCTCTTCCCGTTCATACGCGCCAGCCTGATCCCGCCGCAGCCTATTTCTGCTCGAAGGGGAGCCGGGTATCGAGAGTCTGGTAGCCCAGTTCGTCATCCCTGCTTTCCCGCTGAATCGCCAGGTAATGCGAGATCATGTCATCTTCATTGCGGATGGGAACGATTTTCCACTCCATGATGAACTCCAGACCGTCCTTCCGGTAATTTACCGTCTTACCGTGAAAAATTTCACCTTTTTCAATTTTTTCCTTGAGCTCGGTCAGTACACGGCGGTCGGATTTTACGCCCTGCAGTATCGAGGGAGACCTGCCAACCAGATCCTGGATGGTGTAGCCGGTCATAGAGCAGAAAGCCGGATTAACATAAACAATAGGATAACCCGGACCGGATTCGGTAATCATCACCCCTTCAAAGGAAATTTCAAAGGTAGTCTGCAGCATATTTTTCATGATCGTCTGAAAATTCTTATCATGACTAAAGATATCGGTAATATACGTGGATGGAATCATAGTTTTTTCTTCCGTTGTGTTAAGACTGGACGCCTGGTGCCTCCATGCACTACAAAGGTAGGCACGGGGCGGCTGTCGCGCAATTATTTTGCTCATTTTCTCGACGTCAGGAGTTGATGCTCCTGTTTGCCGATGCAGAAGCAAGGCTCCCAATCCCCGCTCAGTGCAGCAAAGAAGAAGTATTTTTTCGAACCTCGGGACGGGAACACTCATATATTTTCATACATGTGGTCTTAAAAGAAATATATTCTTGACAATATCATTTTTGAAGAATATTTTACCCCAAAACGCTCATTTACAAATATTTCCCTAGACGATGGACAAGCTCAACCTGAAAATACTGAAAATTCTTCAGCAAAAAGCCCGGATTCCGAACATCGAGGTGTCCCGGATGATAAATCTTGCCCCGTCCGCGGTACTTGAGCGTATACGCAAGATGGAAAGTCAGGGCATCATCGACGGGTATGAGGTCCGCCTGAACCCGAAGCGTTTCAATTGTTCTCAAATAGCCTTTATCAAGGTCTTGATTTCACCGCAATCAGACATTACTTCAATAGGGGCTGCTTTATCCCGGCTCGAAGAAGTACAGGAAGTACATTTCATTGCCGGAGAGGACTGCTTCATGGTGAAGGTCAGAACGGCGGGAACGCCGGAGCTCGAGATCCTGCTGCGTACCAGGATCCTTACCATAGAAGGCATACAGGCATCCAGGACATTCCCGGTGCTCTCCACCGCCAAGGAAACGGCACAGATACCCATTCGCTAACAGAAGGAACATACCATGCCGATGTCAGAAGCATTCAAGGACCGACTATTTCCCATCCTTGAAACCATATCAAACCACTATGGCACGCCGTTTCACCTCTATGATGAAAACGGTATCAAGGAAACCTGCAGACGGATAAACGGCGCCTTCTCAGAGATTGAGCGTTTTCGCGAATATTATGCCGTCAAGGCGCTCCCCAACCCGGCCATTCTCTCGCTCATGAAGGATATGGGGTTCGGCTTTGACTGCAGTTCCACTACCGAACTGCAGCTCTCGCGCCGGGTGGGCGGGTCGGGCGACGATTTGATGTTTACCTCCAACAATACCTCGCAGCGGGAGTTCGCCGCGGCAGCGGCTGAAGGCGGCTGTATCCTCAACCTTGATGATATCACGCTCATCGACAAGGTTCCGGAGATGCCCGAGACCATCTGCTTTCGCTACAATCCGGGAGCGGAGCGCGACGGCAACGGCATCATCGGCAATCCGCTCGAATCGAAGTACGGTGTGTCCAAGGACCAGATTGTCGAGGCCTACCGTCGTGCCAGGGCGCGCGGCGCGACACGTTTCGGTCTGCACACGATGCTGGCCTCGAACGAGCTGAACTATACCTATATGGTGACCACTGCCAGGATGCTGCTTGATCTGGTTGAGAAAATCCAGGGCGAGCTCGCTATTGTCTTCGATTTCATCAATATCGGCGGCGGACTCGGCATCCCCTACCGGCCGCAGGATAGACCTCTTGATCTTGAAGCCATGGGCCGGGAGATCACCCTGCTCTTTAAGGCCTTCAAGGCGAAAAACG
>JAHEMX010000125.1 GCA_024643445.1 Desulfobulbaceae bacterium
CCTTCTTCGACCACCTCGCGGGGGTGATTTATTTTTCGGCCCTGGCCCAGCTTGGAAATGTGGATCAGTCCGTCAACGCCCGGTGCGAGCGTCACAAATGCCCCGAATGGTGCGAGTCGGGCGATGATACCGACATGGCTGGAACCTGCTGGAAATCCGGTAACGGCTTTATCCCAGGGATCCTCCAGTGTTTCTTTGATACTGAGACTGATCCGCTCATTTTCCCAGTCAAGTTCCTTGATAACGACGCTTACCGCCTGGCCAGCATGATAGAGATCACTAAGATTTTCAACACGGCTCCAGCCGACCTCGGACAGGGGTACTAGGCCGTCAACCCCGCCGATATCCACAAACAGTCCGAAGGTGCGAATTGAGGAAATCACGCCATCCACCGTCTGGCCTGGTTCAAGCGTTTCCCGCAGCGCCTCTTTCTTCAGGCGATTCTCCTCTTCCTGGAGAGCCCGTGCCGAGACAACAATATTTCTGCCATCCGCTTCATAGCGGGTAATCACCACCGTCAGGCTGGTGCCAAGATATTCTTCGGCTGCATTTTCCACCCGGCGCAGACCCATCTGTGAATAAGGGCAGAAGGCCCGCACGCTGCCGGACAGGGTTATTTCGAAGCCACCTTTTATTTCCGCCTTTACCAGGCCTTCAACCGGTACGCCGCTGCGCCAGGCTTCTTCAAGATGGGCACTACCTGCGCCCTTGCCGAGCCTGGCAGTAAAAATCAGTCCTGAGGGTCCTGATTTGAGACAATAGACATCGATGGCATCACCAATGGCAACGCTCAATTTCCCGTCGCTATCAAGAAACTCGGAACTGTCGATGATCCCCTCGCTTTTGGTACCGACATCAAGAAACATGGTCTCACCATCAATGCCGACGATAGTGGCCTTGAGTTTCTGGCCGGTCTCCAGTTTTTTTAACGGTTTTTTTTCGCTTGCCTGAAGAAGTGCTGCAAAACTGTCATTGTCCACTGTCATTGTTTCGTTCCTGTTGAATTGAGCTTTTCCGGTAAAACACGGTTACATGAGGCTGCGATGTATTCCGCCATACGATAATCATTCATATCACTCTTCGCCCCCGTCTGTTTCATCTTCCTGTCGAGGCTGGGAAAAGCTGGTGACAGCAGCGCAGATTGGCAATGGCAATGGATGTCTGAGATGATTGCTTTGAGGCGCATGGTTTTGAAAAAAGAGCGTCCTTGAGGTTATTGCCTTATGATTTCGGTTCCTTCCGGTGGTGTGAAGGTGAAAATGGCTAAGAGACCGTTGCGGTCCGTTATATCAAGCGGATTGACCATGATAGTGCTGATGTCGATGATGGTCCTGGTGTCGAAATGATCGAGAAATTCAATGCGTCGAATGAGCGAGTCGTCGGTGATCCAGACATGGATACTCTGTATCTGGGACTGTGACTGCAGGGGACGCAGCTGTATCACCGAAAGGTTTTCTCCCGGTTGTGCCGGCTGATCGGCCACCTGTTCCTCGGGGGGAAGAATGGCGAAATTATCCGCGATCGGCTTATCTCCGGTAAAGAATGAGAACAGCACGTCGGTCTGAACAGCGTCAACCGGTGAGATAATCATCTGGTTGAGTTTCTCAAAGTACATTGATACCGATTTTCCGTCGCTGATCACAATCTGGTGATCAGGCGTGAGGTAGTCCCAGCGCATCATCGTTGCAGAATCAGTTTTAACAAAGACACCCGTGCCGTGACCCTCCTTTGGTCTTCCCGCAAGCTGTCCGCTGGTATTTTGAGAGAAAGAGAAACTCAAACTTTCTATCTGAGCATATTTTTCCTCCAATTGTTTGACAATCTGATCAGGTTGCTGTACCGCTGACGCGGCGAGGCAAACACTCTCTCCGGTTGCAAGAGCCGTTATCAGGATGAAAGAGAGAGTGATCATGCACAAGCGGTAAAAAGAGCGATGCATAAGCCTGTAATGAGGAGAACAAGGTGTTTTGGTGGTGTTCATTTTCGTTTATGTCTGAGGAAACCCTAAGGCGATTCTTGCTTCTGAGCTTGCTGGATGCCCGACGATCATCTCTATTGCCTGATCGCCGATCCAGAAAGATGATCTATAACAAATAGCGCCGGTAACGACAAGTGGCTGCTTTCGGAAGCAGGAAAATCTTCCGGTCCATGGGCTTGAAATCAATGAGTGGAATGGTACCGGAAATCGATTAACATTCTGTTTTACTGGAAATAGTTTCAAACTGACACCTTCTCATGTGGTTGTTGACATCTTGGGCAAGTGGCATTACAGTAGCGTCCGGTAAACTTTTATACTAAGAATGAGCCACGATTCTCCGCTGATCTGATGAGCTGAGCGTGGTGCAGAGGTAGGGAGCAGTTCAATGCCAGTATATGAATATGAATGTCCACAGTGCCAGACAGTTCTTGAGATCCAGCAGAAAATTGCCGATCCGCCAATTGGTGTCTGTCCCGAATGTGGCGGGGCGGTCAAAAAATTGATGTCGATGTCGTCGTTTCAATTAAAGGGCGGGGGCTGGTATGCCGATGGTTATACTTCGGCCCAGAGCAAAGCCAAGAAGGAAGATGCGCCCGCTGTTCCACCTTGTCAAGCAGCTTCAGCCGGCTGTTCCGGTTGTCCGGCCGCTGCTGCAAGCGGGAAGTAATTCGCCAGCCACCAACCTCTCTTCCTCACCCTCAGTTTCCTGAAAAAGCCGGCTGCCCAGAAGGGCAGCCGGCTTTTTATTTGATGATCGCCATGGCATCGCCATAGGAATAGAACCGGTAGTTGCGGCTGATTGCCTCCCGGTAGCAGGCGAGCAGTTGCTTTCTGCCGCAGAGCGCCGATACCATAAAGAGCAGGGAGGACCGGGGCAGGTGAAAATTTGTTATCAGGTTGTCGATGGCCCTGAAGGTAAACCCCGGGGTGATGTAGAGGTCACACCACTCGCTCAGCCCTTTCACCATTCCATCATCCTTGGCAGCATATTCAAGAGCGCGTGCGGTCGTCGTGCCGACCGCCCAGACCCTGCCGCCCTTTCTCCTGGTCTCGTTAATTTCGTCTGCCGCCTGCCGGCTGATTTCGACATACTCCTGATGAATAACATGATCTGCAATATCATTGACCTGGACGGGGGCGAAGGTCCCGTAGCCGACATGCAGCGTTATGGTGTTCAGCGTAACCCCTTTTCTGCGTAGTTCCCGGAGCAGCCCTTTGGTGAAATGCAGTCCTGCCGTCGGGGCTGCTACGGCACCGGGACTGTCGGCGTAGATCGTCTGGTATCGCGAGGTATCTGCCGACGTGGGGCCGGATGGACGCTTGATATACGGCGGCAGCGGGATTTCACCATTTTCTGTCAACAATTGATGTAGCTCGCCACCGGCCGGCAGGGCAAGCGTTATAAGCCACTTTCCTCTGCCGCGGTTTTCCAGTAAGGTACAGGAATAATGTTCATTGAACATGATGCGTGACGCTTCTTTCGGCGGTCGTGATGTTTTTATCAGCGCCTCGGCGTGAAAGAGAAGGGTGCCGGGTTTCTCATCGTTTTCCGGAAGCGGCAGGGGATAGTTCAGCAGGAAAACCTCGGCCTTGCCGCCGCTTGACTTCCTGCCCGCCAACCGGGCCGGGAAGACCTTGGTATCGTTGACGACGAGCGTGTCACCCGGAGAAAAAAGCGTGACGATATCGTGAAATTGCAGATGATCGGTAGCCCCGGTCGCGCGGTTTAAGACCAGCAGACGCGACTGGTCCCGCTTGTCGGCAGGATATTGGGCGATATTTTCTTCCGGCAGGTCGTAATGATAGGCCTGCAGGGTTAAATCATC
Source organism: Desulfobulbaceae bacterium (assembly GCA_024643445.1). GTDB lineage: Bacteria > Desulfobacterota > Desulfobulbia > Desulfobulbales > Desulfocapsaceae > Ww85. Next base: position 3,805 of record JAHEMX010000125.1, read on the forward strand.
TTGCATAGTGTCCGGTGGTTCATTAGAAGAAAGAACGGAATCAGGTTTTATATAGCTACGATTGAAGAGACGGCTTACTTACCATGCTCCTTGCCATTGCCGCAACCGAAATTGAAATGAATCCCTTTCGGGCCCTGTGTCGTCACTCCGGGGATCGTCTAACAGAACTGGTATCCGGCGTCGGTCTGCTGGAAAGCGCGGTGAGACTCAGTCGATTTCTCGAAAAACACCATATGAATATCAGCTCTGTTGTCAACTTCGGGGTTGGCGGGGCCTATATCCGGGACAGTTCTGCAGGGCCGGTTGCTGTGCTTGATATCTGCCTGGCCAGTCGAGAGATACTCGGTGATTACGGCGTATGCAGGGGACTGACGGTGGAACCTTTTGGTGATCCGGCCCTGAGTGGACCTACTTCATTTTATCTGGACGAAACACTGCTGGCTCGTGCGCAAAAACTCCTTGGCGCCCATCATCTGGACTTTCATTGCGGCAGCTTTGTCACGGTCAACGGCGCCAGCGGCAGCAGTGCGCGGGGGGCCAGTCTGCGTGATAGGCATGACGCCATCTGCGAAAACATGGAAGGCGGTGCCATAGCCCGGGTCTGTGAAGATTTTGCTTTACCGCTGCTCCAGGTACGGGTCATCTCCAACCTGGTTGAAGACCGGCCGGGAAGCCCCTGGCGGTTGCACGAGGCCTGTGAGAAAGCGGCTCGTGTTGCTGCACTGCTTGTCCGGGAGATAACGGAGAGGTGATGAAACCATTGACACTGGGTTTTTCGCCCTGTCCCAACGATACTTTCATTTTTTATTCCCTCGTCGAGGATGCGGCAGCTGAAAAGACTCCTTTTTTTGCCCCGCCCTGTCTGGAAGATGTTGAGACGCTCAATCGCTGGGCGTTATCTTCCCGACTTGACGTGACCAAACTGTCCTTTCACGCCGTTGGCCACCTGCTCGACCGCTATTGCATCCTGCAATCCGGCAGCGCCCTTGGGCGCGGTTGCGGACCGCTGCTGGTTGGCGCACCAGGAATGTCGGTCCAGGATCTTGCCGGCCGAGGCATTGCCATTCCCGGCATCTATACGACCGCGGCGCTGCTGTTTCGCATGTTCCGGCCTGAATGCACCGAGCTCGTGGAAATGCGGTTCGAACAGATTATGCCAGCCGTGCTCAGGGGTGAGGTCGCGGCCGGCGTCATCATCCATGAAAGCCGTTTTACTTACCAGAGACTCGGGCTCTGCTGTCTGCAGGATCTCGGGCAGTGGTGGGAAGGGACAACCGGGTTGCCAATTCCGCTCGGTTGTATTGCTGCGCGCAGGGAACTCGGCGGAAAAACGATAAAGGAAATAGATCGGCGCATCAGAGAAAGCCTTGACGACTCATACGCACACCCCGGAAAAGGTATGGATTACATCAGGCATTATGCCCAGGAAACCGAGGAGGAAATTATCATGAACCACATCGGTCTGTATGTGAACGATTTCTCGCTCGATCTCGGCACTGAAGGGCGTCTGGCGGTGCAAACCTTTCTCGCCCGTGGTCGCGAGGTCGGAGTGCTTCCCGACTTTTCCGGCAGCATCTTCTGTAACGATTGACAGGTAAATTTGTGCCGGCTCTTCCCGATTATATCCCGATTCTCTCGATTGCTCCGGAGAATCTCCGCAAGCATGAGCGACTGTTTGAGACCCTCCGACGCCGGCTTGCAGCTGAGGGGGTAGGTGTTTGGCTGGCAGAGGCAGCCTCTTTGCCGGACGACGCTGAGGAGTTCCAGCGCTTTATTGCCGCGACCATCCTGCGTTGCGACCTGGTTTTTGTGGTGAACACGACCATCGGCTCCGGTGTTCGGCTGGTGTTAGGCAATGCGGCACCACCGTATCCTACAGAAACTCTTTTCTGCTGCCAGGACGAGGAAATGATCGATGGTTGCATCTCGAGCATCGGGCAATGGCTTGCCGAATGCATCGACAGGACACCCCTCTACGGATGTATTCTGATTGGCGGTAAGAGTTCTCGCATGGGCGAACCCAAGCACCTTATTGCGTCTGTTGACGGACGCACCTGGCTGGAACGAACAGTAAACATTCTTTCCACGTTTACGGCGAACATCCTGCTGTCGGGCCAGGGAGAAATTCCCGCCCGCCTCGGCCATCTGCGCAGACTGGACGATATTCCGGCCATTTCCGGCCCGCTGTCGGGTATCGGGTCCGCCCTGCAGGCCTTCCCGCTGGTTTCCTGGCTGGTTCTGGCCTGTGACATGCCGCATATGTCAGAGCAGAGTATCCGCTGGCTTCTTGCCCAGCGTCGGCCCGGTGTCAAGGCCGTCATTCCATACAACCCCCTGAGTGACAGGAGCGAACCACTTGGTGCCTGGTATGATTTTCGCAGTGCTCCGCTTGTTGATGCGTTGCTCGAAAAGGGTGAGTTGCGTCTGCGGTGTCTTTGCCGACAGGATGGTGTCTGCGAGCCTGTTATCCCGGAATCTCTCAGAGCCGATTGGCTCAATGTGAACAGCCCCGGTGAACGCGCGATGATCTCCGATTGATGGCAAGGTTGCTGCAGCCGGGCCTTCTGCCGCTCTTCTGCACGGCCATTTCCAGCGGATCAGGGCATCAGCTGATTTATCAGTACGGGGCACTTCCGGCAGACTGAGATCTTTTCCTTCCAGCTTTTCGTGGTGCCCCTGCTGCAGGTCGTTCCATTGATGAACCAGCAGAGGCCACCCGCATTGAATTCCCAGGCCGGACAGTGTTGTTTAGTTTCGGGCGGACATTCCATGATATCCCAGCAGTTAAGGTTTGTTTTTGCCGCCTTGCGTGCTGAAAGAAAAAGAACCTGGCGCTCGACATGACCGGGAATATTGCGCCAGCCCTGTTCGTAGCTGCTGATTGCCTTGAGGGAAATGCCCAGCAGGTCAGCCATCTCTTTCTGGGTTTTGTCCAGAGTTTTGCGAATTGAGATAAAATCGTCTTTTTCCATGATATCAGGTGATACGAGGTTGAGGGGTGAGATAACACATCCAGTATAACACATTGTAGTATCTGGTGTCTACCATATCCTTGCTGAGCTGCCTTGTTGCTCCGCTGGCACCTGGTATGGGATGCGGCCTACGACTAAGTGGTATCTTGCATTATTCTAAATAATTAACATAAATTGTTGCTGTTTTTCCTGCGATTTGCTTTTCTTAACGAGAGCTTTGCAGGAGTCACGCGATAACCTGTTTCGATAACCGGACAAAGGCGCGAATGAGTAACCAGTCGATGTTGCCGATATCTTTGCGAATCATCGCCAGCCAGGTCTTTTTCAGTATCGGTTGCGGGCCAATCGTCTGGCTCGTTCTGTTTACCCTGCTTTTCTCGTCCTGCACTCCTGCAGAACCGGAGCGCCTGAAAATTGGAGATAGGGCTCCGGATTTTCAGATTGCGACTCTGTCGGGCACGCTGATATCTTCCGAGAAATGGCGCGGTTTTCCGGTTATTTTACGGTTCTGGGATACCGAATGTAAATACTGCCGGGCCGATACCCCGATCATCAACTATTATTTTAACAAATATCAGCAGCGCGGTCTGAAAGTCCTCTATGTTGCAACCGGCAATGAGACGGTAGAGCGGGTTGAGCAGTTCATTAAAGACCTGGACATCATTTTTCCGGTGGCGCTCGATAAAGATCTCAGCCTTGCTGCGGCCTATCAGATAAGGATTGTACCCCAGACAATTTTCATCAGTCCCGACCAGAAAATCATCACGGCCGTCCTCGGTGGCCTGGGAGAGGCCGAACTTGAGGAATTGCTTGGCAGCTATCTGCAACCCTGAATCCTTTTAGTGAGGTGAAATATGGAAAAAAGACTCTTGCCCCTTCTGGTCCTTGCCGGCTTGTTTCTTGTCGTACCTTTGGTGCAGGCCGAACCGGTTGATCCGGTAGATCCCGGGGAGCGCTGTGCTGTTTGCGGAATGTTCCTGGAAAAATATCAGCCCTGGATTACCCAGCTGCATCAAGCGGGCAGCAAGCCGGCGCTCTTTGATGGCGTAAAGGACATGATGGCCTACTATTTCGACCCGTCAGCCTATGGCGGCAGCGGAGACCTGAGCGGCGCAAAGATCTGGGTAAAGGATTACTACCGCCTGAAGTACATTGATGGACGTGCGGCCTATTTCGTTGTCGGCAGTGATGTAATGGGTCCGATGGGTGAGGAATTGATCCCCTTTGACAGCCGATCGGCGGCAGAAAATTTCATGAAGGATCACAAGGGCAAACAGATACTGGAGTTCGGCGAAATCGATGTTTCGATGATCATGGCGATGAAAAAGAAACACATGATGAAAATGAAAAAATGAAGGTTAAATAACCTGAGCCAGCAGTAACCCAAGGCCTTTGATGCGACCATCATCAATCCTGTTTATAGGTCTTAGCCTCTGGCTGTCAGTGCAGTTTTTCATGCATGTCCAGGCGCGCCGGCAACTGAGCGATCAGATCAACGCCGAGCAGCAGATGTGCCTGGTTGTCAGCCGTCTCGGACTGAGTGATATCTGTGTGACGACCGATGCCCGCTATCTGAGAAACCTGACTCTGTCCGACCCGGTCGCTCCCTACCTGGATCATCCAGGCGCAATCGAACATTTTCCCGGCGGTTCTTTCTGGGTACCGGTGCACTAAATGCTTGTCCACTTCTATAAGCGTCAGCGCAATATTCTCGATTACGGACTGGGGAGCCTGTGGCGCAATCGCCTGAAAAATGGTGGTGTGGTGCTCGTCTTCAGTTTTGTCATCTTCATGGTGACCTCGTTCAGCCTGGTTGTCAGCAGCCTGGAGCAGTCGGCCGGGCGGATACTTCAGAGTGTTCCCGATATCACCGTGCAGCGACTATCCGG
>JAHEMX010000612.1 GCA_024643445.1 Desulfobulbaceae bacterium
AGGGCTGATAATAGGGGATATCCTGATAGGGAAGCATCCGGTAGAGCAGGGGATAGAAGCTGCCGATAATGAAGCAGAGCAGGCCGGCGATGATCATGGCGAACTGCATGTTCCAGGGCGGATCGGCCGCCTTGTCCAGGGTTTGCTGATCGCACCGGGACATGCCGAAGAAGAGCAGGTAGGGCAGCCTGAGACCGGCAACGAGAAAGGTACCGACGGAAACCATGGTGAGCAGCATGCCGGCCCAGACCAGGTGCGATTCATAGCTTGCCGCAATAATAATTGATTTGGAGATGAAGCCGGAGAAAAACGGGAAGGCTGATACCGAAACCCCGCCGATGATCATGAACAGCATGGTGACAGGCATTTTCCGGTAAAGCCCGCCGAGGTCGGTAAAATTCTTTTTGCCGGTCATCTGTATGACCGCGCCGGCGCCCATGAAGAGCAATCCCTTGTAAAGGATGTGAGCGAAAGCATGGGCGGCGGTACCGTTAATGGCCAGGGCGGTGCCTATGCCGACACCGGCCACCATATAGCCGACCTGGCTGATAATTTCCCAGCCGAGCAGGCGACGGACATCATTTTCGATGATGGCGTAGATGATGCCGTAGATAGCCATGGCAACGCCGAGAACAATCAGGATGTCAAAGCCGGCACAGGCCCTTGCCAGGGTATAGATTGCCGTTTTGGTGGTGAAGGCGCACATGAAGACGGCCCCGGTAACACTCGCCTTGCTGTAGGCGTCCGGCAGCCAGGAATGCAGGGGAACGACTGCCGCGTTCAGCATCAGGCCGGACATGATAAGCCAGGTGTAAACCCTCGCGTTTTCATAGTCAAGCAATTCAAAAGCGATGCTGCCGGTCGCCTGGTAGCGCAGCACAAATCCCATCAGCAGAAGCAGGCCACCAAAGGTGTGAACCAGCAGATAACGGAAACCTGCAGCAGTCGCATCTTTTTCATCCTTGTTGAACCAGACGAGAAAGGTCGAGGAAAAGGCCATCATCTCCCAGAACAGGAAAAGGCTCAGGTAATCGCCGCTGTATATCGTTCCCAGGGAACCGGCAACGTAGAACCAGGCGGCCATGTGCTGCCACCCCTCTTTGACATGCAGACCGTAAAGGGTGCCGATGATGGCCATCAGTGCCATGATAAAGGCAAAGACCTGGGAAAGACTGTCGACGCGGCCAAAAATGAGCTGCCAGTCGAGAAAATCGAATTGACCGTACACCCCGGGGGTGAAACCGAGATAGAGCACGTTGATGAAGGTCAGGATCGGCACTGCCATTAGGTAGGGCCGGCGAAACGGCGTTTTGATGAACGGCAGAAGGAGCGCGCCGATGATCAAGATCAGGGAAGGATGGATGAAACAACTAGTTGTCATAATAGTCATCCTCCCGTTCTATGCCGGCTGAGGCGTACCAGCGTGCCACAACTATCAGCACGACGGCTGACAAAAAAGCAAAAATAGACCAGAAACCGGGGATATGCTTCTCTACCCAGGTGTGCGCGTGCGAGGTATCCACCGTGAGGCTCCAGATCACAATTGCGACGCCGAGGACAGAGAGCACGACGCGCACGGGTACTTTGTTCTCTGTCAGATAATCTATAAAACGTATCATCCGGTGACCACCTTGACGAAATGCATCATAATATTGGGATAAATGCCGAGTACAACGGAAACAAAACAGGCAATCAGGATCGGGATCAGCATCGACAGCGGTGCTTCCCTGATGCCGGTAAATGGTTCATTCGCCGGGCGCTTGCCAAAGAAAGCCCGATAGGTGATGGGCACAAAATAGGCGGCGTTCAGCAGGGTCGAGAACAGCAGCAGGAGCAGGATGCCGATCTGGTGCGCTTCAACAGAGCCGACGAGAAGTTTCCATTTAGTAATGAAGCCGGCCACGGGCGGCGCGCCGATCATGGACAGGGAGGCAATGGCAAAGGCCCCGAAGGTAAAGGGCATGACCTTGCCCAAGCCCTCCATCTCAGATATGTTTTTCTTGTGCGCCGCGACATAGATGGCACCGGCGCAGAAGAACAGGGTGATCTTGGAAACACCATGGTTGACGATGTGGATCAGGCCTCCCTCTATGGCGGAAGGGGTGAGCAGGGCCACGCCGAGAATGATATAGCTTAACTGGCTGACGGTCGAGTAGGCCAGCCGGGCCTTCAGGTTGTCCTTGGACAGTGCGATAATCGAGGCGACAATGATGGTGAATCCGACAAAATAGGCAGTCGGGATACCGAGATTCAGTGCCGCCATGGTATCGACGCCGAAGACGTAGAGCATCACCCTGGTGGTACAGAAGACGCCGACCTTGACGACGGCCACCGCATGCAGCAGGGCGGAGACAGGAGTCGGCGCGACCAT
>JAHEMX010000613.1 GCA_024643445.1 Desulfobulbaceae bacterium
GATGCGGGTTGTACAATGCGGCAAGGGACACTCCGCAGGCGGGTTCAACGAGCAATCGGTGATCGGTGGAAAATGCCAGGCAGGCCTCAACCGCCGCCTGGTCAGAAAGCACGTGACTGACGACCTCATGCCGGGCGCACCATTCATAGGCCCGCTTTGCCACTTTTTTAGCGCCGAGCGTAATGGCGATACTGGTGATACGGTCGATCTCGACATGTCGGCCAGCCCGCAATGATGCGGCGAGGGAGGCGGCGCCTTCAGTTTCAACGGCAATAACGGGTACCTGCTCCAGGCCATTTCTCTGCAGCCCTTCAAGCACCCCGCAGAGCAGCCCGCCTCCTCCGACAGAGAGGACAACAACATCCGGCCGCAGCCCTGCTTCCACAACCTCATCAATCATGGTGGCATGACCGGGCCAGAGCAGCGGATCATCAAAGGGGTGAATGTAGACACGCGAGGGATCTGTCAGACCGAGAGCGTAGGCATGGGATTCCTGCCAGCTGTCACCATTGACGATAACCTCGGCATCCTCCTGTCGTATCATCTCGATCGAACGCTTTGAGGTTGTCTTCGGCACAACAACGGTCACCGGAAGGTCGAGATTTCTTCCGGCATAGGCCACGGCAATCCCGGCATTTCCGCCGGAGGAACTGATGAATTGACGGGCGCCCTGTTCTGCGTAGTGCCGGCATGCCCGGCCAATCCCCCGCAGCTTGAATGATCCGGACGGCTGCAGTGCCTCCATTTTCAGCCAGACGGTGGCGCCGGTCTTCTTTGACAGCGGCAGCGACTGCAGCAGTGGACTCTTTATATGCAGATCCTTGTTTTTCATGGCGGGTGTCTCGCTGCTGATAAGTTCGAACGTCTTTATCACTGCTTCACGTAAATGAGTTTCGTGGTGTCGAATCCACGTTCTTCCGCCTTCTTTTCAAACCGGGCAACAAGTTCTTCATCGACCGCCGGCGTTCGCGAGAGGAGCCAGAGATAGGAGGTGTCGGGTCCACAGACAAAGGCGTAGCCGTAGTTCTGACGGTCCAACTCAAAGACAATATAGGCGCCGTAAAAAGGACCGAAAAAAGAGACCTTCAAATAACCCTCGCTCTCTGCTCCGACAAAATAAGCTTTCCCTTCTGCTTGCTGCCAGGAACTTTTTTCCGTCGAATAGCCGCGGTTGATAACCCTTACGCCACCATCGTCGCGCAATGAATAATCCGCCGTTACCCGTTCCAGCCCGCGTTCAAAAGAATGGTCCAGGCGGGCAATCTCGTACCAGGTGCCCAGGTAGCGCTCCAGCTCAAAGCCGGCAACTGGCTCCACACCCCTGGGCAGCCCCACGCAGCCGCCCATAAAAAGAGCGAGCAGGCCCGGTAAATATTTTTTCAGGTATTGCACTCCGTTCATTCTTCGAGACAAGGACGATTCGTTGTTGTCCTTTTATTTTTGCTCCCGGTTCGATTCGTTATTGCCGCTTATTCAATCAGCAGAAGACCAAAACTGTTTCTTTGCTCATCCCTGGAAGTCAGCACATTAAGCGAGAAACCGTTATCCCTGACAGTACTATAAACATCAATACCGCAGGCCTCCATGGATGGCCGTGCCTGGTACGGAAACAGGCAGCCGTCCAAAGAGCATTCTGTGCAGAGTTTGCAGGGGCCCGCGCCAAAACCGATAACCTTGTAGTAATTTTTCAGGAAAACAGCTCTTTCTATCTCGGCAATCGTCTTCGTTACCGGCACCTCACCTCTGAAATACACCAGCAGCGCCACCGTATACTCTGCAATTATTTTTTGGGTTTCAGCATGGGAAGGGGCATGCGGCGGACAACAGAGGCTCTTGTTGAAAGCCGGGCAGCCATACTGGCACTTGAACAGGGTCCAGTGAGCCATCGCAATACTTTCGGGATCAATAAAAACTGACCCGGCGGCTTGTCTGTTGAGGCAGATCTGCTGAATTTCGGCCCGGTCTCGTTCGTTCATCTTATCACGCTAAAACGGTTACTGCTTCTCCGGTCAGCACACAATTCCATCATGTCCTCTCAACTCCTGCCGGATGAAACGGCAGAAAGCACAGCCAGGGCTTCGCCGGCCCGGTTCGAAGGCACAAAAACATGGTCGTGGAAATAGGCGGCTATAATGTTCGCACTGATCTGTTTTTCCAAAAGCCGGGCAGAAACAGTGGCTGTCAACCCGACAGCATCCAGGCTGGAGTGCACGTCCAGGGTTATACAGCGGTAAGTGGGGCCATAGGTTAAGCCATGCAGATCAGCCGATTCTTTTCGCATGACAAGGGTGAGGCCTTCTTTCTCCTGAAAGGAGGCGATCGGAGCCGTTTGCGCGTAATCGCCATACGTCGAAGCCGGGATGGAGCAG
>JAHEMX010000614.1 GCA_024643445.1 Desulfobulbaceae bacterium
CAAGGAATTTGGCTACGATGTTACCTGGGATGTGGAGGAATACGGCGAGCTCATCAGGATATCCGGAGGCAAAGAGCGGATGAAACACTATCTGGCCACCACCGGTTTTGGCAAGGAGATTGCCCCCGGTGATGTTGACGGGATCATCCGTGCCCTGCACAAGCGCAAGACTGAGATCTTCGTTGAGCTCATCCAGAGCGGCAGCCTCGCCCTGCGACCGGGCATTCACCGCCTGATGAAAGAGGCCAATGACAACGATGTGCCAATCTGCATCTGCACCACCGCCAACCAGAAAGCGGCACAGGCCGTTGCCGACCACTCGCTGGGAGATATTCGCTTTGCCCATATCCTGGCCGGCGATATCGTCGGCAGGAAAAAACCGGCTCCGGATATCTACCTGCTGGCACTGGAAAAAATGACAGCCGATCCCCGGAAATGCATTGTGGTGGAAGACTCGCGCAACGGCATGCTGGCCGGATGTTCGGCCGGTATACAGGTCGTGGTAACGACAAGCATCTATACCAGCCGGGAAGATTTTACCGAGGCGGCCCTGGTCGTAAGCTGCCTGGGTGACGCCCAGGGAGAGCGCGGTAAACTATCCCGCGGAGAACTTCACGATTATGACGGAGTACTCAGCCTGTTGATGATCGGCACGCTGATCAGATAAAACCGCTGCGGTGATTGTTTGACTGAATAGTGAGGTCGATATCAGACCATTTCTGTCATCACCCGTCCAGGTTCTCAGCTCTTGCTTCAATGCATGCGAATATTCATCAGGAATCACCCGCTGGTGAAAGACTTTTCCACTAGGCAATTGCCGTTCGCCAAAGTCTCCCATAAAAGGACACCCATCGAGGCCATGTTAATTCCAGGCACAGCACGAGAAGAAATCTGATGAAGGAAGGTCGATACAGCTGGGTGCTATTTGCCCTTTTTTCCGCCGCAAGCTTTGCCTCCATGGCTACCTGTGTACGTATTGCCAGTGTGGAGCTGCCGCGTAGTGAAGTTGTCTTTTTCCGTAGCTTTATAGCGCTGCTTCTGCTGGTGCCTTTTGCCATCAGGCGCAAGACTTCCCTGCGCACACAGCACCTCGGTCTGCATGTATTCAGGTCCGTCCTCGGGCTTTTGGCCATGTATCTCTATTTTTTTGCGCTTGCCTATTTGCCGTTGGCGGATGCCGTGCTCCTGAACTACACATCCCCCCTGTTCGTCTCTTTCTTTGCCGTGATCTGGCTCAAGGAAAAGATGACCACAAAACGAAAACTGGCCGGTATTTTCGGCCTGGCCGGTGTCCTTTGTCTCTTCCATCCGTCATCTGACAGCGCCTCTCTCGCCGGTTTCATTGGCCTTTTGTCCGGCATGATGGCCGGCCTGGCTCAAACCTCGATCAAGAAGCTTTCCCATACTGAATCCGGCCTGCTCATCGTTCTGCTGTTCGGCGTTTTTACCAGTATTTTTTCGTTCTTTCCGATGCTGCTGGAATTCACGCTGCCGACGGGCAGGATGTGGTTTTGGCTGTTGGGAGTTGGCGGTTTCGGCGCTCTCGGGCAAATAGGTCTGACGCGCGCCTACGCGCTGGCGCCCGCCTCCCAGGTATCCCCGCTGGGCTACAGCGGACTGTTGTTTGCCGGCCTGATTGGATACTGCTTCTGGCAGGAGGAACCAGCTCAATGGATGGTAGCCGGAACAATCCTGATCGTTGCCGCCGGCATCATTGTAGCCCGAGAACGGATCGAACCGATAGTTGCGCCCCCTGGTGCAACCCCGGAATTACCGGTGCGGTGAGCAGGCGAAACAGTCTGGAAAGGCTTCCCGCCCAGCTTAAATCCGCCACGGGCTGGCAATCTCTTTCAGGCCATATTTACAATCGCACGCCCCTTGTGCTTGCCCTGCAGCATGCGATCTATCTGCTGATCCAGATCCGCAAGAGTTATTTCCCGGACGACCTTTGCCATGCTTGGGATCTTCCAGTCGCCGCCAAGCAACTGCCAGGTCTTGAGTCGATGGGCCATTGGGCAGTTCTGTGAATCGATCCCTACCAGGGTAACGCCCCGCAGGATGAACGGGAAAACGGTAATCGGCAATTCGGGCGAGGCGACATTGCCGCAGCTGGTCACCACACCCTGGGCGTTAACCGATTTGAGTGTCGTTGCCAGGATAGCTCCGCCAACCGTATCGATACTGCCGGCATAAGAACTTTTCAGCAGCGGGCGACCGCTCGTATCGGTGGCCTCTTCGATGCTTATAATCCGCCGGGCGCCAATGGCCTGCAGATAGTCAGACTCATCCACCACGCCATTGACGGCAACCACGGAATAGCCGATCTTGGCCAGGATCGCCACCGCAATACCCCCTACGCCGCCGGTCGC
>JAHEMX010000126.1 GCA_024643445.1 Desulfobulbaceae bacterium
AACCGTAGACGGTGGTACCGACAACAATACTCAATACGCGGGTCCAGAGAATTTCATAACCCAGGGCACAGAACCCGCTGAACCCGATGCCGACGAGAATCAGGCGGGTAGGCATGGTTTTACTGATTTCCCTGTCCTGGCGCGTCATCCCTGCCGGCGGCTTATCATCCGTACCTTCCACCCTATTCAGGGGAGAGGCCGCGGCAAACCGGCTGTCCAGGACCAGTGCCAGCAGGCCGACGAGCAGACTGATGCCGATTGCCAGACCGTAGGTGGTGGAAACGGTAAGATAGCGCAACAGGATGAAACCGGCCGCGAAGGCTCCGACGACTGCGCCGAAGGTGTTGATGCCATAGAGAAAAGACAGCTGCTGCCCGAAACCTCCTCCCTGCCTGGCGGCAAATCCGGCAAGTGCGGGCAGGGTCAGCCCCATCAGGGTGGTCGGCAGCAGCATGGCAATCATGGAGAAGATGACTCGTCCGAAGGTAAGAACGGTAATCTGGTTTTCCACCAGGCGGGCAAAAGCCGTGTATACATCGGGATAGATCCGCAGCAGCCAGAGCAGTACAAAGGCTGCTATACCGATACCGATTTCGAGCAGTCCGTAAATCCTCAACGGCCTGGGGCTGCGGTCGGTATGTCTGCCCAGAAAACCGCCCAAGGCCAGGCCGGCCATGAAAACGGTAAGGACGGTGGCCACGGCCATGTGGGACCCCCCGAAAATAAGGCTGAACGACCTGACCCAGAGTACCTGGTAAACCAGGGAGGAAACACCGGAGAAAAAGAACAGCAGATAAATAAATGACAAATATATCATGAAATGATCCTTATAGTTCAAAGACGGATGATGATTATATTCTTTTCTCACTGAATTTAATGGAACAACATTTTGAAAGCACGTAATTCGACGAGTACGTACTGCTCAGATAACTTGACTCATTTACCGGGACTCTGTACGATAGGAACCGTGCGCCCACAATGTAGCATACCCGATGTCGGGAAGGGTGCAAAACAGTTTATCCACCTTTTTGGGACCAAGTTGAGGCTGCTGCCACGTGCCATCAAGCCGCAAGCGGCGGGCAGGATGTTTGATGATTACAAGATTGCTCAAGCTGTCATTCTTATGCGCTGTTTTTTTCCTTATCCTGCCGTTGTTAAGCGGCTGCGATGACCAGCAGAAAGAAAAGGAGACACGCGTGGAACCTGCCGCGCCGCGTATTGTTATCGGGCTTCTCCCGGAACAGGATCTCTTTAGCCAGAAAAAGAGATATCAACCCCTTGTCGACTATGTCTCCAGAAAAGCCGGGGTGACGATAGAGTTGAAGATACTGTCCAGGTACGGCAATATTATTGATAATTTTATTTCAGAAAAGCTGGATGGTGCTTTTTTCGGCAGTTTTACCGGGGCACTGGCCATTAAAAAAATGGGGGTGGTACCGATCGCCAGGCCTGAATGGCCTGATGGGACATCCACCTACTACGGTATGATTTTTGTCAGAAAAGACAGCGGTATTAAAAACGTTGCCGATATGAAGGGGAAACGCTTCGCCTGGGTGGACAAGGCAACCACCGCCGGCTGGCTTTTTCCCCTGCATTTTTTCAAAACCCAGGGGATCCCGGACCCACACACCTCCTATCTTAAAGAGTGCTATTTTACCGGGACCCATGAAGATGCGATACTGGACGTTCTGAATGGCAGGGCCGATATCGGAGCCGCCAAAGACACCGTCTTTTACCGACTGGCAGAAACGGACAAGAGGGTCGTCGATGAGCTGGAGATTCTGGCGGAATCACCCAGGGTCCCGGCAAACAGCCTCGCTTTTGCTGCCCATATTCCTTCCTCCCTGAGGAACACGGTTAAAAAAATACTGCTGGGCATGTCTGATGATCCCGAAGGACGCGCACTTCTCTTGGAATTCGGTGCACGCCGGTTCATCGAGACGACAGAGGGTGATTATGATCCGGTGTTTGAATATGTGGAACATGTCGGAATTGATTTGAATAGTTATGATTACATCAATAATTGAACTCACGATGTTTCAGAAAAGGATGCTGTTCCGCAGGAGTCATGGTCATGAGAAGGGTAACTGAATCTGTTGTCGGTGAGATATAATAATTCATGAAGAAGAAAATACTTGCCGGCCTGATAGTTCTTACCGTGCTCATGATAGCGGGGGGTTATAACATAACGCATCTCAACAACAACGTTATCACGGAATTGCAGAACATCATCTCCCTGCATGAAGTGGAACACCTGAGAAAAAACCTGCTCAACCAGATAAAGATTGTTCAGTCAGACCTTCTCCTCAAAGACTCGCCGCATGCCCGGGATGTCGATACCTTTGTCCTGCATGTGGAAGAAATGACCCGGACTTCAGCTATCTGTTCCACGTGTCATCTGGATCCGAAAGGGAAGGCCATGCTGCATGATTTTTACTCCGGTGTCGACCGCTACACCAAACAGCTCAGCCGGGTGTATACGATCAGGGCCAATGAAGAGCGACTGACTCAGGAGAAGGAACAGACCTTTCAGACAGGCCAGAAAGTGATCGATGAGATAAACAATCTCGTCGTCAGGCTGGACAGTAAAATTGCGGCAAAAATAACCCAGGCCTCCACCAATATCAGCCAGGCCAAACAACTCCTCACCCTTTTCCTCTATACCAGTCCTTTCGTGGTCTTCGGTCTCGCCTTCTTTTTTTTAAGACACTACACCTCCTCTGTTGCGACACTCATCGGTGCCACCCGAAGACTGAAAGAGGGCAACCTGGATTACCGGATAGACAACGATCTAAGGGACGAATTCCAGGAATTGGCCGCCTCTTTCAACGAGATGGCCGACTCTATAAAAGACAATTGTGAGAAGATGCAGCAGGCTGAGCGCCTTGCCGTCGCCGGAGAGATTTCAGCCGGACTGGCCCATGAGGTGAAAAATCCGCTGGCCGGAATCAAGGTATCCATTGATGTGTTGCGGAATGAACTGCCGCTTGCTCAGGAAGACAAGGAAATTTTCCTGCGGATTATCAACGAAATCAATCGGATCGAGCTGTTGCTCAAGGAACTGCTCAGCTATGCCCGCCCGTCGCCGCCGCAGACGATTTCCCTTGACGTCGGGAATGTCCTGGACACGACCATAAAAAACGCGCAATACTCGCTGAAGAAACCGACTGGTAATGACCAGCCGATAAAAAACATCGATTTCGTCAGGGAATTTGCCCCCGATCTGCCCCGGGTAGTCGCAGATCCTGCCCAGTTGCAGCAGGTCTTTCTGAATCTGCTCATCAACGCCATTGACGGTATCGGCGAAAGTGGCACGATAACCATTAGAACCGAAGCCTTGGCAGGATTCGTGCAGATAGTCATTTCAGATACCGGTACGGGAATAAACCCGGAGAATCTGAGTAAAATATTCACGCCGTTTTTCACCACCAAGTCGAAGGGTACCGGGCTCGGGTTATCTATCACGAGGCGCCTGGTCGAGCAGCACGACGGGACCATTGGTGTGGTGAATAACCCGGAAGGGGGCGTTTCGTTCACCATCAGGCTGCCGGTCCTTGCCTGAAGAAAGGAGATACGGGGAAAGATGAAGTTTTCCGGCAGGATATTCATGCTCGATGATGATGAACTCATCATCACCATGCTCTCGAGAAGTTTGAAGCATGCAGGCTATGAAACCATGGTGCAGACCACCGCGCGAAACGTGGTGAACAACATAACCGAATGGCATCCGGATCTCATCCTGCTGGACATCAATCTCGATGATGGTGCCAATGGCCTGGATATCCTCGCCAACATAAAGAAAGAGAATATTGATACCCAGGTGGTGATGCTTACCGCCGATGATACGGCCGAGTCAGCGATAACCGCGATGAAACTCGGGGCGGTCGATTACCTTACCAAGCCTTTCAATATCGAAGAAGTACAGATGGTAGTGAAGGGCCTTCTGGAAAAGGCGCGGCTCAAGGATGAAATCGACTATCTGCGTAAAAGCAAGTCGACCTCCCTGGGACAGCAGATGGTGGGGGACTCTGCACAGTTCAGATCGATCAGGGAAAATGCCGAGAAACTTGCTGCTGCCGGAGCCCAGACGATTCTCATCACCGGAGAATCCGGGACGGGAAAGGAGGTGCTGGCCCGATTCTTCCATGAACAGAGTTGTCGTCAAGGTTCAGGTTCCCAGGACTATCTCCCCTTTATCACCGTGAACTGCACGGCCCTGCCCTCTAACCTGATCGAAAGCGAACTTTTCGGGCATACCAAGTATGCCTTTACCGATGCGAGAACGGACAAAAAAGGGATGTTCGAGCTGGCCAACGGCGGCACTATCCTGCTTGACGAAATCGGCGATATGCGCTTCGAACTGCAGAGCAAGCTGCTGCGGGTGCTCGAAGATCACAAGGTTCGCCGGTTGGGAGGCAAGTCCGATATCTCGCTGGACCTGACGGTGATTGTTACCACCAATAAAGATCTCGAGGCCGCCGTCACCAGCAAGGAGTTCCGCAACGATCTCTATTTCCGGCTGAGCACTTTTAATATCAAGTTGCCGCCGCTCCGGGAACGCAAAGAGGATATTCCGGGGCTGGCTCATTATTTCCTGAACTTTTTCTCCGAAAAATATCAGAAGAGAGACATAACGGCCTTTTCCCCGAAAACGATCGCCGCTCTCTGCTCCTACAGCTGGCCCGGGAACATCAGGGAACTGCGCAATATCATCGAGCGTTGCGTGGTGCTGGGCGGCGAGCAGGCGATCACCATGCAGTACCTGCCCGTCGAGCTTGTAGACCGGCCCTTTGTCGAGAGGCGCAAATCCACCAGGCTGATCCTGTCTGAGAAAGGTCTTTCCCTGGAGGAGATTGAAAAGGACCTGATACGCCAGGCGCTGCATCTGGCCGAAGGCAATCAGACGAAAGCCGCCAAGCTCCTGAACATCTCCTATGATGTCCTTCGCTACCAGGTAAAGAAGCTTGATCTGAATTAGGAGCCTGCCGGGGAAAGCCCATTTTTCCCCACCACTGCGTAATTGCGGGGAAAATCATACTCGCACTATCAGTTATCTGGCTCCTGTTAATTTTCTTGCCATGGTTTGATTCGAGAACAACGAGAATTTCTGCGACAGCCTCCCAGGCAGGGCCGCAAGCAGGGTCAGCAGAATTTTATCCCGGCCCGGCAGGTTTTCTCATCGACCATCGAACTCCAGACGACGATGCCCGTACGCTCATCCATCGGTTTTCCAAAGCTGACGACTTGCGTAGCCTTTAACGGGTAGCGTGTTGTCAGGCCTATCCCGGTATCGCTGATATCCGTCGTTCTCGCCTCAATTACCCAGCGCTGGGTTTGGCCCTGGCTGATCACCGCCAGCTGAAAGGGCAGGTACCTGTCAACGGCTGCTCTCCTGCATTTTCTGGTCCTGCGCCCTGCCGTGACGGGGGTATAACGAAAACCGGAATGCATCTCATCTTCCGACCCGAGCAGGTGATTGACCAGGCCGAGGAGATCGCTGAGATCGAAGGGCTTGGCAATGAATTGGCAGACGCCACTTTGCCTGAGCTCCTTGATATTCTTGTCCAGTGCAGGAACGTCGAGACGACAGGTGGTCATGATGATGACCCTTGTCTGCGGGTAGCTATGCCTGATGAAATTCGCCAGCCCGAGACTGCTGAGATCTCGAAGGTGCAGGTCGAGAAGGCAAAGGTCATAGCAAGAGGCTGCCAGTTCGTCTAGTGCTGCGGTTGCAGTGGTTACTGTTTTCACCTCATGAAAATCATCGGTAAGCACTTTCGCAAGACCATACAGAATCAACTGGTCATCATCGATGATGAGAATCCTTTTTTTCAACGCTTCTTCCCTCACTGACGCTTCAAGCACCGAAGCTGAAACGCACCTGATCCAGGCCCGTGACAGCGGGTGCAGGGTATGGTGCTCCCCGGGCAGCATGCTCGTTCTCCGAATCCCTCAAACAGGAGTTTCGGGGAAGGGAGTCATCGCCGTACGCTTCGCCGAAGCAAACATCCGGCGGGTGCAAGGACGGCTCCCTTTCAGTCTGTCTGCAAAAAACAAACCTGAATGGCACCGGAGCCGGGCAGATGAGCATTGGCTGTCTGCCGGAAAGGGCATCCTCAGCACCTCAATCAACTGCCCGGCAGCTCTTTTGACCACGGGTTCCCAGCCCCCTTTTTAAACCTCATCTTGCTGACAACAGGACTATTTTCTGTTGTTCGCCAGCACCGCCGGAAGGCGGATGCGACCGGCGGTCAGTCCGCCTGATTTTTCCCTGTCCGTGTACTGCCAAAACCTGTCTTCGGTACACCTTTATACGTCGGTGCCTCTGGTCGAATTCTCAAGCTAACTAGATGGCTTGGTAGATTTCCCAACCCGATCTGGTCAAATTACCAACTATTTGAAAAGAACATTCTGCGCATCTGTTTTTCGGTGCATCTTTTTCCCTCTGTGTCACTGGCCGAATGCTCGATGTAACCGGAGAGAGTTGGTAGATTTCCCAACCCGATCTGGTGAAATTCCCAACCTTTTGCCGAGGGTATTTCTTGGTTCTGTTAGCACCAAGAATAACAATCCGATATCATAAGGAAAAAAATATATTACATTGTGGCATACGTCTTGCAAATTAAGGGTATGCTGAAATATCTCTCACATCAACCGTTCCGCAGCCTGGTGCTATGCTTACTGAGCCTGTCGATCACGGCTGTTCAGGCGAGCGCGATGGAGGTTAGGTTCGTCGCCCGTCTGGCCAATTTTGACGGCATTGTTCCTTCTCTCTGGTCCAAGATTGCCGTGGACAAGGAACGAACCGAAGTTTTCACCCTGAACCCGCGCAATCGCGATGTGCGCATATTCAATGCAACCGGTATGGAGATTTTCGGTTTCGGCGATGATGTCGACCTTGCCGGCGCCACCGACCTGGATCTTGGTGAAGATGGAAATATCTATGTTGTTTACCCTCGCGCCGCCACTCATAAAGTTCTTCGACTCGACTACAAGGGTGAACTCCTGGCGAAAATTGAGCCGAAGAGCCTTCCGCCTGATTTTCAGGCGTTAAATCCAGACAACCTGCAATTTCTGCAGGGCAAACTGTACCTGGCCGACAGCGTTTCCATGGATGTTGTGGTGACAGACACTAACGGCGTTTTCGAGAACGGGTACCACCTGAAGGACGCCCTGATGGAGATGGCAGACGAATTTGAGGGAAGGCCCGGCGAGGAAACCATCAACGATCCGGAACAGTTCAAGTTTGTCGATATGTTCGGCTTCTGCGTCGATCAGGAGCACAATATCTATTTTACCATTCCGGCCCTTTTTTCCGCCTTCAAGCTCAATGTTGACGGTGACCTGCAGATGTTCGGCGCCGCCGGCAGCGGCCCCGGCAAGTTCGGCGTTGTCGCCGGTATCACGACCGACCAGTACGGAAATATCTACGTAACCGATCGTCTGCGCTCCGTGGTCATGATTTTTGATCCTGCATTTAACTTCCTGAAAGAGTTCGGCTACCGCGGCTTTCGTCCCGGGAGCTTGATCGTCCCTGACGACGTTGTCGTTGATGACAGGAAGGGGTTGATCTATGTGGCCCAGGCGGCGAACAGGGGAGTCAATGTATACGCCATAACAGATTTTTGAGCAGCCGTACAATTGCTGATTGAGACACCATGAAAACGACAACTGAAGAGAAACAGCCTGCTGCTGGAATCAAAAAGGGAAGGGGAACGGCATCAGGACCTTCAGACGACTTTATGAGCAACGTGATAGTGGATGGAGGCCGGGAATATCCAGCCAAAATCCGAAAACTGTATCCTCCGGAAAAGGTAAACCCATCGCAAGGTGGGGGCACAAAGTTGACAGGTCCTTTTACGGGACGGCTGGGCCATCGGGGAAGATCAAAACCAAAGGAAAGGAGAAATTTCATGAACACAAAGCACTTTTTGTTGGCTGCAGCCGGAGCAGGTCTACTCACCCTGGCGGCAGGATCGGCATGGGCCTTTCACGGTGGTGGTGTTGCGCACTGTGACGGTTGTCATTCCATGCACAACTCACCGGATAACCCGGTGGAAGGCGTTCCGAACGGAAGCCTGTTGAAGGGTTCCGACGCCAGTTCCACCTGTCTGAACTGTCACGATGGGTCAGGCAGCTATCATGTCAGCAGTGCCGACGGATCGAACGCCAAGGAGGGCGGCGATTTCTACTGGGTCGCCAATTCCTATACTTACCTGGAGCGTGGTACAGTCCAAACCCATGACGCGGACAATTCCGGTCACAACATCGTTGCTTTCGATTTCGGTATGACTGCCGATACGAACCCGGACAACGCTCAGGCTCCGGGCGGCACCTACTCTGCCTCCCTGCTCGGCTGCACCAGCTGCCACGACGCCCATGGCCAGGTACATGATGGTACCAAGGGCGGCAGTTTGCCGATATCAGTTTCCGGTTCATATGCACCACAGCCTGCCACGGGTACCATTGCCGGTAATTTCCGCCTGCTCGGCGATTCTTTTTACGAGGCCGGCGATCATTCAGGCGACGGCTTCGGTTTCACCAATGATGCCCCCCTGGCCCTGGCCAACGGCAGCAATGGCGCGAGAACGCGTTACGCTTCCGGTATGTCCGAATGGTGTGCAAACTGTCACAGCCAATACCTCTCGTCT
>JAHEMX010000615.1 GCA_024643445.1 Desulfobulbaceae bacterium
CTTCAGAAACGAGGACAGGCCGATCAGGAAGATGGTCGGCAGCGGCAGGGCGGCATCCATCTCATCGAAGACCCGGGTGATATTGGGCACGATATAGGTGATCAGGATAAAGAGGATGCCGCCGCCGATCACCGCCATGAAGGCGGGATAGACCATGGCCGCGCGCAGCCGGGATTTCAGCGCCTCCTGCTTCTCGCCGAAGTCGGCCAGGCGGGAAAGCACCTTGTCAAGCGAACCCGAGGCCTCGCCGGCCCGCACCATGTTCACATACATATTGGCAAAGAGCCGGGGGTAGTGCTGCAGGGCCCGGCTCAGGGTTTCACCCTCGCTGACCGATTCCTTGAGTTCGGCCACCACTTTTTTCATGGCCGGGTTCTCGGCCTGCTCGCCAATACTGCTCAAGGCCGCATCGAGCGGAATGCCGGCCCCGAGAACCGTTGCCAGCTGCCGCGTGAAAATGTGCACCTCGACCGGCTTCACCCGGTCAAAGACAACGATGCGCGACAGGCCGCCGCGCTCTCCCGGTTCGGACTTGGTCTTGCTCAGCTGGATCTTGACCGGGAATTTCCCCTCGCCGCGCAGGCGCGCACGAACGGCGGACTCGCTCTCGGCATCGAGAATGCCGCTGCTCTTTTTCCCGTTGGCAAGAAGCGCCTCGTATTCATATACCGGCATAGCAATTACGGGGACAGTATACTTAATTCAATTCCGGGGACAGTATACTTAATTCAGAAAAGTCCCCGCCTAAGGCACGAAAAAATCTCCTCAAACTCAAATCGTAACGACGAAAGGCCGGAAACGCAAAGAAAAAGTAACGAAAACCGGCAGCTGGGTAATGTCAGCAGAAGATATGGGGACAGTATACTTATCTTGAGGGCCATGAGGCAGACGGAGATATGGGGACAGTATACTTATCTCAAGGACGATGTGGCTGATACGTATATCCTTAGAAACAATAAGAAACATGGGTTGTAAGATTTTTGTCAGATGAAGAATGTACAATTGAATCCATATTGGAAAATGTACTGGAGAGGTGCTCCGATCTCCCACCGTCCTTTAATCAAAAGCTATGGTGACTCTTATGGCCAGAATCGCACGGGTGATAGCTCCCGGCTATCCCCATCAC
Source organism: Desulfobulbaceae bacterium (assembly GCA_024643445.1). Taxonomy (GTDB): domain Bacteria; phylum Desulfobacterota; class Desulfobulbia; order Desulfobulbales; family Desulfocapsaceae; genus Ww85. The sequence continues at coordinate 1,127 of JAHEMX010000615.1, forward strand.
ATCACGCAGCGCGGTAATCGTCGACAACAGACCTTCTTTAGTAAAAGTGACTACCAGATGTATTTCGATCTGCTCGCCAGGCATTGCAGCACATTCAAAACGGAAATCTGGGCATACTGCCTGATGCCTAATCATGTGCACTTGATTGCCGTGCCAGAGAATGAAGCCAGCTTGTCGCGAGCCATTGGTGAGACGCATCGAAGTTACAGCCGACATGTTAATGCCCGGGAGGACTGGCGGGGACATCTCTGGCAAGAACGGTTCGCCTCCTTCCCGATGGATGAGCACCACCTCCTGGCCGCCGCACGCTATATCGAGATGAATCCGGTTGCTGCCGGTCTTGTAGCAAAACCAGATGAATATCAATGGTGCAGTGCACGAGCCCACCTGGCCAGGAAAAACGACCGGCTGGTCAATGTGCAGCCGCTGCTTGAGATGATATATGACTGGCAGGATTTTCTCAGGCCTTCATCTCCTGATGAAACCGATCTGATCCATAAACATGAGCGAACAGGGCGCCCGTTGGGAGGAGAAGCATTTATAACCGGCCTAGAGTGCGCCCTGAGACGCCGGCTGACACGCCAGAAACCGGGGCCGAAGAGGCAGGACAGGAATTAAGTATACTGTCCCCGTAATTACCCCCGTAATTACCTTAATTAATCCTCATCTAGCCATTGATGAATCTGGTACTTGAACGGGTAGGGGATAGGAGTGTCCTGTTCCGGATACTTTGCAACGGAGTTTACGTTCTCCGGCAGATCGGTAAAGTCACTCAGTAATGGCTCAGATTCCTGTAGATGTTTTTTGACACTCACAGGTCCCATCCAAAGCAGGTATTGTTCATTGTACTCAGCCTCGGAATCCACAGACTGAGGCGGCATTAACAGCTTTCCAGTGAGGTGATCTACGGCCATGACCTCCAGTGATGTCTTCGCTCTAAGAATTTCATTGTTTGCCAAGAACCAATCAACCCTCGTACGAATGGTTCCAAAAACATCAACAATTACATAAACATCGACCTCAGCCTCGGAAGGCGGAACAACATAAACATCCTTGAGAAAAAAGAAGGTTTGCACGAGACCAAAGAGATATTGCAAGTCATCCGACGATATCCGGTCTGAATTCTGATATGCTCCCAAACCTTTATAATCAACACCAAGCTGGACATCGCGACCACTTCCCTGCTGAATGGTCTCTGTCATCGATGGAGAGGCAAGCAAGGTGTCCGTTGTACTGGTACC
>JAHEMX010000127.1:0-3467 GCA_024643445.1 Desulfobulbaceae bacterium
CTCGTCTGTGTGATGCTGATAGTGACCGGCACCCTGATGGTCTTGAGCCGGTATGCCGTCGATCGGGACAGAAAAATAAACAGTCTCCGTTCCCTTCTGATCGGCTGTGCCCAGGCCTGTGCCATTCTGCCGGGGTTGTCCCGCTCCGGATCCACGATTTTTGTCGGCATGCTGCTTGGCGTGAACCGTGAAACCGTAGCGAGATTTTCCTTTATCATGTCGATACCTGCCATTCTTGGAGCAGCCGTGCTGAACGCTGGTGAAGTCATAGCCCATCCCCCTGCCGCAAGCAGTCTTGTCAACCTGGCCGGAGGTACCATGATGGCTGCCTTCACCGGCTATCTGGCAATTAATCTGCTGCTCGATGTGATCAGGAAAAACCGTTTGCCCTGGTTTGGCTACTATTGTTTCGCCGTTGCCGGTATCGGACTGGCAACGCTTGCAGTCATGAACTAAGTAGCATGGATATACGGACACTTCCCGAGACAGAGCGTGCCATCTATAATGATTTGAGGGCACGCTATTCGCTCCATTTCGAAACAACGAAAATAAAAGAACACGCGATCAGGCTGCTCACCCCCTCTGACCTCGATGAACTGCTTGAGGGAAAGGCGCCGCTTGACGACGTAAGCACCTTTCCCTTCTGGTTCAGGCAGTGGGAGGCCGGTATCGTGCTGGCGCATACCCTTGTCTCGCATCCCGTTCCACAGGGCCGACGGCTTCTCGAAGTGGGGGCAGGACTCGGCCTTGCCGGGTTCGCCGCAGCAAAAGCCGGTTTTAAGGTGACGTTGAGCGATAACGAGGACCTGATTCTCAATTTTCAGCGGGTGAGCGCTACCGCAAACGGGCTGTCCGGGATCGCAAGCATTAAGCTTGATCTGCTCGATCCGCCCGAGCTTGGTACCTTTGATGTCATTGCCGGGGCGGAAATTCTCTTTAAGGAGGAATTTGTTGAACCGATGCTTACTGTGTGTCACAATTGCCTGGAACCCGGCGGAAGCGTTTATCTCGCCCATGATGTTGGTCGCAGGAATCTGCGACTTTTCCTGGAGCAGGCGGAGAAGCATTTTGCCATCGGCAGCAAAAAACAGGTCATGACACGGGGCGGCAAGACCACAGAGATACTGGTGAACCGATTGCAGCGACGCTGTTGAGTCACCGGAGAAATGAAGAGATGCGCGGAGGATCCGAGAGTGCTGTATCCGGTTAACCTGGACATAACCGGTCGCCAGTGCCTTGTCGTGGGAGGTGGCGCGGTAGCTGCAAGAAAAATTGCATCCATCCTGTCCTGCGGCGGCAAGGTGCGCGTGGTCAGTCCCGAGATTTGTCCCGTTATTCAGGCACTGGTGGACAAAGGGCAGGTCGACTGGTTTTCCCGGAAATACCAGGATAGCGATATGCTTGATGCCTTTCTCGTGTTTGCTGCAACCAATGATTCTGCGGTTCAGGGGCAGGTTGCCGAACATGCGGCATTGTGGGGAATCCTGCTGAACAGTGCTGATAATCCAGAGCAGTCGGACTTCCAGGTACCCGCCAAAATCAGACACGGGGAGCTTCTTATCACCGTCTCGACCGGAGGCAGCAGCCCGGCACTGGCCATGCTCATCAAAAGTCAGCTGGAAAAAGAATTTGGCCCGGAGTATGGTATCCTGGTGGGTCTGCTGGCGCAAATCAGGAAACAGGTTGTCGGTGGAGCAAAGCGATCAGAACAGAACCGGGAACTGTTCCATGAAATACTTGAACAGCCGATACTCTACTGTATTCAGAATCGTCAGTGGCAGCGATTGCAGTTATTGCTGTCGGAGATATTGCCGCCCGGTATCAATGGGGCGGCCCTGGTCGCGGAGTTTGAGCGTGAAATGGCTGGCAGCCAAGATGAAGAAAGGTGAAATCGGATGGAACAACGGGTCCTGTTACATGAGATAAGTTATCTGCTTTTCCAGGGAGTCCTCGTGGTTACTTTTGCCGCCTGTGCGACCTATCTGGTGTTTTTTATCAGCCAGCAGAGCCGGGTTCGCCTCTGGGCCCGGAGTATCCTGATCGTCTCCTGGTCCATGCAGTCCCTGTATATTGTGCTGCGCTACTTTCTCGTCGGCAATACGCCGGTTACAACCTACCATGAAGCCGTTTTCTTTTTTGCCTGGGCAACAACCTCGGCCTACCTTTCTTTTCGCTGGCGCTACACGGTAAAAAACTTCGGCACCTTTGTCTCGCTGCTTATCTTCGGCCTGCTGCTCGTTTCCTCTTTTACCACGAGGGAGGTCATTCCCCTTGAACCTGCCCTGCGCAGCTGGTGGCTTCCGGTTCATGTCGGGCTCTCCCTTGTCTCCTATGGTTTTCTTGCTCTTGCCTTCTGCGGCGGCTTGATGTATCTGCTGCAGGAACGGGAATTGAAGAGCCGAAAGCTCGGTTATTTTTTCTCGCGTCTGCCGTCACTCGATGCCCTCGACCACCTCAATTCGCACTGCCTGACGGTCGGCTTTGCCTTCCTCAGCCTGGGGATGGTTACCGGATCGTTCTGGTCCAAGCAGGCCTGGGGAACCTATTGGCGCTGGAATCCTAAAGAAGTGTGCTCGCTCATCATCTGGCTGGTGTACCTGGTCCAGATACACCAGCGCTTCACGGTTGGCTGGCGGGGCAGGCGGGCCGCGCTTATGGTGATCGGCGGTTTTGCTGTCGTCATTATTACCCTCTGGCAGGTGATAAGATGATGGGCTTGGTGTGCTGATATGTCTGAAAAGAAAATTACCCTTCTTGGGGTCAATCATAAGTCTACGCCTCTTGCGATCAGGGAAAAACTGGCGGTAACGGACGGCTATCAGGACGCTCTGCATGGCCTGAGAGAGGTGGAAGGAACCCTGGAAACGTATCTGCTTTCTACCTGCAACCGGGTTGAGATGCTCTGTGTCTCGGACGGGGAAACAGATTATGATGAACGGTTGAAGCAATACCTGTTCAGGGATGCCGTCCATCCGCAGGAGCAAAACCGCTATTCGTATCTTTACCATGACGATGATGCCGTTCGGCACCTCTTTCAGGTGGCGGCGTCGCTTGATTCCATGATTCTGGGAGAGGCCCAGATTCTCGGACAGTTGAAAGAGGCCTATCGCTATGCGGCAGAGAGTGGCAGCACCGGACCGCTGCTCAATAAACTGCTGCATAAATCCTTTTCGGTTGCCAAGCGGGTTCGCACTGAGACCGGGATCGGCTCATCAGCGGTTTCGATCAGCTCGGCCGCGGTGGAATTGGCCAGGAAAATATTTGGCAATCTTGCGGACAAGAAGGTCTTGCTGATAGGTGCCGGAGAGATGGCGGAACTTGCTGCAGAACACTTGATCGGGCAGGGCGTCAAGAGTGTCTCGGTGGCCAACAGGACCCTTTCCCGGGCACTCGATCTGGCCAAGCGCTTCAACGGGGAGGCCTGTTCCCTCGAAGAACTGTCATCCCGGATGGAGGGGGTCGATATT
>JAHEMX010000127.1:3477-8635 GCA_024643445.1 Desulfobulbaceae bacterium
GCTGAGGTCAAGGCACTGATGAAGGTAAGGCGCAACAGGCCGTTATTTTTTATAGACATTGCGGTTCCCCGTGATCTCGATCCGACATTGAACGAGATCGATAACGTTTTCCTCTACGATATTGATGATCTCTCCCAGATCGTGGAGATGAACCGCGCCGAACGTGAGCAGGAGGCGGTAAAAGCACAGCGCATCGTCGACGAGGAAACCCTCAAGTTTTCCCGCTGGCTGCAGAGTCTGACCGTCATACCAACAATTGCCGCGCTACGCCTGAAGGCGGATGAGATCTGTCGTCAGGAGCTGTCAAGAACCCTGCCTAAATTGAACCTGAGTGATGATGATCGTCAGAAGGTTGAAAAACTGGCCGCGGCAATCACCGCAAAAATGCTTTATCACCCGCTTTGCTATCTGAAAAGCGATTCCTGCAAGTACGGTGACGACAGAAAGACTGACATGGTGAGAACGGTGTTCGGCCTCGATGAAGGAAAGCCGCAGGACTGAGTGATGGATGCAGTCGAGGATGAATGGTATGCAGTCCGGCACTCAGGTGAGATTCCCGAAGTAGCGCTCTGCTCAGCGCTCTATTATCTGAGCCATGATCCCGGCGGCCCCGGTCTTCGTCTGACCCGGGAACAGGAAAAGATGCTCGTGCAGGCAGCCGAGATGCGGTATCAGGAGATTGTCCTTCGTGACCTGCAGCCGTCGCAAGAGAATATGCCGGGATATCGAGGCATCAAACGTTCGATCATCAACTGGCAGCGCTACCTGCGATTCTGCAGCCGGCAGCGCATAGACGCGGATGGATTCAGGGCCGAAGTCGCGACCGGCCTTCTGCTTTTTGTCAGGGAAGGGCTGCTGGAGGCTGAAAGCAGACAGCGGGATATCTCGATTAATTGCACCTACGTTGAGCTGTGTTGTTTTGCCGCGGAACTGGGACTTTCAGCTTCCCTGCTACCGGAGTCCGTCAGGCAGTTTTGCCGGTCCTAGAACCCTGGCGTCAGCCGGGAGCGGGATACTTCTTTGCATTGCTCTCCAGCTTGCTTCGGGCTGCCTCTATCGGGTCAATTGCAAAAGATGCGGATATCATGCTCAGATAAATCATGATATCCCCTATCTCCTCGGCTATATGCTGTCGTGTCTGTTGATCCGGTTCGGCGCTTTTTTCCGGGGACATCCATTGAAAAATCTCGAGGAGTTCAGCGCATTCAACGGCAAGGGCCATGGCCAGATTTTTCGGGGTATGGAATTGTTTCCAGTTTCTCAGTGTCGTGAAAGAGCTGATTTCCCGTTGCAATTTTTCCAGGCGGTCTGTCTTTGTCATGGTATTTGTCAATGTCTTCTGGTAAGACTGCAGCGTATTAAAGTTGCACCCTGTTGGCAGTATCAATCAAGATGTAAAATACTTTGTAAGAATATTCATGAAAAACAATAAAGCCCTTCTTTTTATATCCGCTTTCTTTTTATTGATCTCTCTGAGCTTTGCTCCCTGTTTTGCCCAGACGGGGCAGGAGGTTGACCAGAAGAGAAACAAGCTCATCGGTTATATGCTGGCCAAGCAGCTGCCGTCGCTGCATTTCAGTCATAAGGAGGTCGATAATGATCTGGCACTGGCCGCCTTTGATCTCTACCTGAAACAGCTGGATTTCCAGAAACGGTTTTTATTGCGCTCGGATGTCGATTATCTCAGTTCATTTGCCGATCAACTCGATAACAACCTCGCCCGGGGTACCATTGTCCTGCCGGATACGGGATACGAAATCCTGGCAAAACGCATCGGACAGGTTGAGGAGATCGTCAAAGAGCTGGATAACGAGAAGATGGATCCTCATCAGCCGGAACTCCTGGAGAACGATCCCCAGAAGCTTGATTATGCAAAAGATCTCGAGGAGTTGAAACAGCGCTGGAGATTGATCTTGAAGGCCCAGATTGTCAACCGCTACCTTGACCTTGAAGAGGAACGGCTGGCCGACAAGCAGCCAATCGACCAGGAGGTCCTCTGGAAGGAGGCAGCGGAAAAGGTGGCCAAGCGATTTGATGATTTTTTCCTGCGGCTTCACCAGGAAACACTCCAGGATCACTATGACCGCTATTTTAACGCAGTGGCCCGGGCCTTTGATCCTCATACCAACTATATGGCCCCCGATCGCAAGGAGGACTTTGACATTCACATGCGCGGAAGCCTTGAAGGCATCGGCGCACTTCTGCGAGAGGAAGACGGCCTGATCAAGGTGGTGCGCATCATACCGGGGAGTGCTTCAGCCCGGCAGGGCCGCCTGCAGGCCGAGGACATTATTCTCGAAGTGGGTGAAAAGGACAAGGAACCGGTGGAAGTGACGGACATGCGTTTGCGGGACGCGGTGCGCCTGATCCGCGGACCAAAGGAATCAGAGGTGCGTCTGACGGTAAAAAAACCTGATGGAACAAAGGAAATTATCCCGATTATCAGGGACGTGGTTCAGATCGAGGAAACCTTTGTCAAGCATGCGGTGCTGAAAACAGGGGAAAAAAGCTTCGGCTATATCAATATACCCAGTTTTTATAGGGATTTCGAAAAGAGCAGGAATGGCGGCGGCGGCCGCAATGTAACCGACGATACCCGCGCAGCCATTGAGGCCCTGAAAAAAGAGGGGGTACAGGGGATTATCGTTGATCTGCGCAACGACGGAGGAGGGTCCCTTGTTGATGCCGTTGACGTAACCGGTCTGTTTATCGATTCCGGTCCGGTTGTCCAGGTAAAAAACAGTTACGGTGTCAAGAGCGTCCTTGAAGACAGCGATCCTTCCATTGTCTATAGCGGTCCGCTGGTGGTCCTGGTCAATCAATTTTCCGCCTCGGCTTCTGAAATTGTCGCAGCGGCGCTGCAGGATTACCATCGAGCCATTATCGTCGGAGGCAAGCATACGCATGGCAAAGGAACGGTTCAAACGATCATCGATCTGAACGAGAATATCCCGCTCCTGCACCTGAGGCGCTATGATGATCTTGGCGCCCTGAAGGCAACCGTCCAGAAATTTTATCGGGTAAACGGCGGTTCAACCCAGTACCGGGGTGTGGAACCGGACATCGTCCTGCCCAGCCTGTTTGAGTACGTCAAGTCCGGTGAGCAATATGCCGACTACTCCCTGCCCTGGGATCAGGACAGTCCTGCTAGTTATCATATTTACTCCGACAAGATAGCTGATCCCAAGGTTATTGCCGAGCGGAGTCTGGCCCGGGTCGAAAAATCAGAAGCCCTGCAGCTCATAAAGGAAGAAGCCGTCCGTTCTGAGAAGCGCAGCGAACAGACGGCGTTTACCGTGGATATCGCTTCGATGCGGGCAAAACGGGAGGAAGAGCGTCTGGCTCGTGATAAATTGGGGGACCCCTTTCCACGATTAGACGAGCAGGAGATACTGGGCCAGGGCGGTGAAATTGATGATGCTGCCAGAGATGAGAAAAAGGATAATGGAGAAAACTGGGTTGCCGGTCTTGGCAAAGATCCGTATGTCATCGAGTCTGAGATGATTATAAACGACCTGGCGGAACTCCGGCCAAAATAATGCGGCTTTGAGGGCGACCGACCAACCGCATTCACCCATCTCTTCTGTAAATTAGTCTTGAAAATAAGACATAAAAGTGCTAGAAACCTGCTTTTGTGAATGGTCATTCATTCATGTTGGCAACACTGGCATAATCGTCTATAAATAACCAGGACTTGGAAGGGAAGGTTGGGTGCATGGACCTTGCTGAAGCGCTGCGAAACAACCGGCATAACATCGTTGATAAGTGGGTCGCCTACACCCTTGCAACGTACCAGTCTTCAGATTTCTTTCTGAAAGAAAAGGATTCCTTTGCCAACCCGATAGGAAATACAATCAGATCGAGCCTGAAAGCTCTTTTCAAGCTGTTGATCGCGGGCGGCGCCCCTGCGTCTTTCCGGGAACCGCTCACCTTGATCATGCACCTTCGTTCCGTCCAGGAATTTTCGCCTTCACAGGCTGTTGCCCCTCTCAACGCCGTCAAGCACATCACCCGAGAAGTACTCGCCTCCGACAATCAGACAAGAGACTTTATCACTGAACTATATGATTTTGAGTTTGCCGTAGATCTGTCGGTTCTTGCCGCCTTCGATCTTTATATGGAGTGCCGGGAAAAGATATACCAGATCCGGATTGATGAGATCCGCTCCGGCAGCCATATCCTTACAAACAGCGCCTGTCCCTCCAGGGTGTTGAAGAATATACAGGAAACTAAGTAACGAGTATTTAACTGGTTGCCGGCAGTGCGCCAGCTTTGCACACCTGTCATGCAGCCAAAACAGTTCACTTTGAAGCGAGGTCAAGAAATGAAGTATGCCTTCTCATTCCTGGCAGTCATCGTACTCATCGCGATTGCCTGGCTCGGGTCCCAGATACCGGGGATGCAATACTTTTTTGGTGTTGCCGTGCCGTATCTGGCCGTCATGGTCTTCCTGGGTGGCTTTGTTTACAAAGTCCTTCAGTGGGCCAAATCGCCGGTTCCATTCTCCATCCAGACAACCTGCGGGCAGGGCAAATCGCTTGATTTTATCAAGCGTAACCGGCTCGAGTGTCCTCATACCAACGCCGAGGTGGTAGCAAGGATGGCCCTGGAGGTCCTGACCTTCCGGTCACTGTTCAGGAACACGAAATCAGAAATCTATGACGGTCCGAAGCTGACCTACGAGTCATCAAAGTGGCTCTGGCTGTTTGCCCTGATTTTTCACTACTCTTTCCTGATCATTATCCTCCGTCACATGCGGCTGTTCCTGAATCCTGTTCCCGGTCTGATCGCTTTTCTTGACTGGTCTGACTCCATGTTCGAGATCGGCACGCCTTCAATGTACATGACCACCGCCGGCCTGATTCTCGGCTGCCTGCTGCTTTTCAGCCGGCGTCTTTACAACCGCCAGGTGCGATTTATTTCCCTGGTCAACGATTATTTTCCGCTCGTGCTGATTTTCTCGATTGCCGTCACCGGCGGTCTGATGCGCCATTTCCTGCGTGGCGGCGTTGATATCGTTGCCATCAAGGAACTCGCTGTCGGACTGGTGACCTTCCATCCGGTGATCAATACGGATATCGGCTCAATTTTTTATATTCACCTCTTTCTCGTGTGCACCCTGCTTGTTTATTTCCCGTTCAGCAAGCTGATGCATCTA
>JAHEMX010000616.1 GCA_024643445.1 Desulfobulbaceae bacterium
AGAATGGCAGATCATTGAAGATAAGCTGCTGTCCCAAGGCCGTGTGGAGCCTAATTTATCCGGATTTATCAGGCATGTGGTGTCCGGGATCACGGAATGCGCCCTGGATAAGCAGGGCCGACTCCTGATTCCTGTTTCACTGCGATCGGAGGTTGGCATCAGCAAGGATGTTGTGCTGAACGGTATGCTTGAATTTGTCGAGATCTGGGACAAGGATGCCTGGCTGGGCGAATACAGCAGGACCCGACAAAACTTCGAACAGTACAGCGACAGTCTGGCCAAGCTTGGCATCCTCTGATAAGGGGGCCTCTTGACGATTCATCTCCCGGTCCTTCTTGACGAAGCAGTGACCATGCTCGGCGTCGTTCCCGGCGGGCTGTATCTCGACGGTACCTTCGGCCTTGGCGGGCACACAAAGGAAATACTGAAACGTTCGGCACCACAGGGTCGGGTAATCGCTTTTGACTGGGATGAAGAAGCAATTGCACGAGGGCTTGGAAACGTTGCAGCCTTCAGCGACCGGTTGACGGTAATTCGTCGGAACTTCGCTGAAATTGACACCGGACTGGAAGAAGCTGGAGCATCAGTCGTCGATGGCATCCTGATCGACATAGGCCTCTCGTCACTGCAGCTCGACGAAGGAAAGCGCGGCTTCAGTTTTCGTATTGATGAACCGCTGGACATGAGAATGGATTTGCGGCGGGAAGTCACCGCCGCCGATATCGTCGGCGGGGCAACAGAGAATGAACTGGCCGATATCTTCTACTACTACGGAGAAGAGAAGCAGGCCAGGAGGATCGCGGGCAGGATTGTGGAAGAGCGAAAGGCAGAAAAAATCAGAACGACAACGCAATTGGCAGACCTGGTGGCCCGGGCCATACCACGTAAATTCCACCCGCCAAGGATCCATGTTGCCACAAGGGTATTTCAGGCCTTGCGTATTGCCGTCAATGATGAACTTGCCAATCTCGCGGGGATCCTTGAAAAGGCGTCCCGCCACCTGTCACCGGGAGGTCGGATCTGTGTCATATCCTTCCATTCCCTGGAGGATCGCATTGTCAAAAGAACCTTTGCTGAACTGGCTGAACTGGTCGTGATTACAAAAAAGCCCATTGTCCCCCAACCGTCTGAGATAAAAACCAATTCGCGGTCACGAAGCGCTCGTTTACGGGTCGCTGAGCGTCTCGCGCAGTAATAGGAGGGAGAAATGAACTACCAGAATTCAATGCAATATCTCGCGCAACCAGCTCTTGGTCTCGGATTCAGGCAATCCCTGCGTCGAAGAAGGGCATTCGATCTGCCTGGTGGAAACATGCTCTGGCTGGCAGCCGTGAAAATTATCCTGCTGGCGCTGGCACTGGTCTTCTGCCTCAATCTCTGGCTTGGTTCTGCGGCAACACGGATAAACGATTCAATTCAGGCAATCGAGGCAAAGCGGCATGAATTGAAGAATGATGAAATCACGCTGCTGGCCGAACGGGCGAGCCTGATGTCTGAGAACCAGGTTCGCAAGCGGGCGGGAGAGAAACTGGCGCTTTTTGTTCCTGCGACGCAACAGGTGTTCCAACTCAGGTAACCACAAGAGAGAATGGGCACTCAGTCCCGTCTACGCACCAAGAATGACAGAAGACGGCGACTGTTCCTCATTGTCCTGCTGCTCGGTTTAGCTGCTGCCGTTTCCTGGTATTTGGTTAAAGAAAGGCCTGGAATATGGCAGCAGACCCGTCTGCTGCTCGGACTTACCGAACATGCGTCAACGTCCCTGCTCGATAGTATCAGAGGGACGATTTATGACCGGAATTATAAAGAGTTCGCGGTATCGTATGAACGTGTTTCGGTATATGCCAATCTCAGGGAAATCAAGGACCTGTCCGGCGTTGTCGGTCTGTTGTCTGAAATAATTGGTATTTCCCGAAACGATCTCTATAGTCGAATTGAAGAAGGCAGTCTCCGCACCTGGCTCGCAAAAGATATAAGCCAGGTGCAGGAAGAGGAGCTACGGGAGCTGGATCTGCCCGGCATCCATCTGCACCGCGAATATGTACGTTATTACCCGCAACAGGAATCAGCCGCTCACCTGATAGGCTTTGTTGAAGGCGACAGCGGCTTGTCCGGCGTAGAATATTATCTGAACAGGCTTGAAACCAGCCACCGGCTGGAAAAGGGCGTAAACGATAATCTCATCCAGGCCGGCAAAGGCAGTCCAGGGTCGGATGGCCGTCACCTTATACTGACGCTGGATCTCAAGATCCAGCATATTCTCGATCGCTATCTGAAACAGGTTTCGGGAATGGTGCCCGGTACAAAGGTTGGAGCACTCGTCATGGAAGCAGGTTCAGGTGCATTGATCGGATACGCTCA
>JAHEMX010000617.1 GCA_024643445.1 Desulfobulbaceae bacterium
TTTTTGGTCAGGTGGTGCAGATAATAGGTCAGCAGCAGCGTTTCGATCCTGGTAAAATGATTGATAACGAAGATGATCGGGCCTTCAGGAATGGTGCGCAGACCGTGGAAAAAGGTCTTCGCCTTGAGCAGCCGGGAAACGGTCTTGATGGCCAGATCGGTGGTGAAATAGGCAGTGCGGTTCATCTACTGCTCCAGGGAAAGCTCATCCGCTTACTGTTTTAAAGTTCTGAAACCAGGCGGCACGACCATGCGTCCACCGCCCGGTAACGGGGAAGGTAGAGAACGGCTATTCAATTGCCTGAAAATGACGCATGAATTTACGGTCTATGTAATCCTTGATGAAAAACGCCAGGCGGCCGCCAAACAATAATGACCATTTGTACAGGATTCCGCTCCCATCCCCGAGGTTGAAGATCAGCAGGTATTGTCCTCCGGGAACAAAGGCCTGCATCCCGGTACCCTCCAGGGCAGCCATCAGGTTATGCACGAGAACCGGATTCTGGCGTACGGCATACACCCCGACTTTATCCAGCGGCCGCTCGGCAAAACTGATACAATCACCGCCGCCGAAAATGTTGCCGAAGGCAGTGGACTGCAGGTAGCCGTTGACCAGCATGCCGCCGTCCGGGCCGGTGGCGATTCCCGATTGCGCAAAGACCCTGCTTGGTCTTACGCCGATGGCAACAAAAATAATATCAAACCGATGTTTCGTTCCTTCTGCATCCGTGACCCCGCCCGACCGGATGTCGGTTATCCTGCTGTTCTCAGTGATCGTGATGCCGCGGGAAACAAGTGACTTCCTCGCTCGCTGCCGAACACCGCGAGGATGATCGGGCATCAGCGTCCGGCCCGCGAAGACGGTCAGGCTCACGGGTTTCATTGCCGGCTCCCGGCTTATACGCCAGATATTGCCGGCAATTTCCACCGCAGAAGGCCCGCCGCCGACAACCCCGATGCGAAGCGCTTTAGCGGTGCCACGTTGAAGAATCCGTTGCCTCGCTTCAAGCAGGCGTTCAATAGGCTTCACCAGAAAAACATCATCGAGGGGGCCGCTGACCACATCTTCAGGCACCTGGCTGCCCAGGTTACAGGAGAGCACATCGTAGTAAATGCGTTCCCCATTGTCACAATGGACGTACTGCGCCGCAGGGTCGATTGTCTCAACCTTGGCCAGCATGAAACGGGCTCCCGCCTTTTCAACCACCTGCCGGGTGGCAAAACGGATTTCCTCGGGCCGATAGCTGCCCCCCAGCATACCGGGCCCCATACCGGAATAATAATGATGATCAGATGGACCGATAACGGTGACCTCATGGCCTCTTTCAACAAAACGGCCCAACTCGGCCAGCGCCTGCATATGGGCATGGCCCCCGCCGGCAATGACAAGGTTCTTTTTCATAAGATCACACCATCCCTTTCAGGAAGCATCAACCCAGCAGCCTTCCCAACAGCTTCAAATGTGCGCGCTCTTCGTCGGCGATTCGCAGCATGGCCGCCCTGTTTTCGTCTGATGATGCACGATCGGCAACGCGCTGGTAGAGATCGAGTGCCTGGGCCTCGATGGCCATGGCAAAGGAGACGACATCGGCCACGACCTCCAGGTCCGGCGCATACCGCTCCAGGTACTCTTCGGTTGTCATCCCGCCTTCCATGGCAGACAGCACGAGGGTTTCTTCAAAGACCTTCCTGTCCGCGCTGTCTCCACTGGCCCGGCAATATTCTTTAAAGATGATTTCCTGGTGCTTGACTTCTATGCCAGACAGTTTTTTAAAGAGTTCCCTGACCTGTTCATTATTCACTTTCCCCTGCAGCGATACATATAAATCCAGCAGCCCTTTTTCAAGCGAATAGGCAACAATCAGGATCTGGGGAAGCGTTTCGGACCCATCGAAGAGGTCAAGCCCAAGGTCGACTGAACCAACCGCCTTGCCGCTGTCCCAGGCCTTGATTCCTCCTGCCATATTGATAACGTTATCAAACCCCTTTCCCGCCAGCATCTGGGCAGCAACACGGCTGCGCCCGCCGGTGGCTCAATAGAGTACCGTCGGCTTTTCAGGATCTATCTCATCGATACGATCAGTAAGGTCGCCAAGAGGTATCAACCGGGCTCCCGGAATATGACTGTCCTGGTATTCTCCCGGCTGGCGCACGTCAATAAGATTGTAGTCAGCTCCGGATAACCCGTCCATGAACTTCCGGGCTTCCGGTACATCAAGTGATTTGGCCGGTGTAAAAAACTGTTTCCAGCGCATAGCCCCTCCCTGTCAGCTTATCTTTCGTGTGCCCCTAACCAGGGACACGTGCCTTATGGATCCTGTTTAACCTATCCGTTTCATGGATGTCGCGCAATCATTT
>JAHEMX010000128.1 GCA_024643445.1 Desulfobulbaceae bacterium
AGCGAGAAACCTGCAGCTCCGCCGGAGCAGCAGGCGGAGACGATGAAGCCTGCTGTTGTGAAGAAACCGGAGGCCCTTCCCATTGTTTACCAGAACCCTTCCTATATGGTGGATTCAGATAGTACTGAAGATCTTTCGCTCGGCAATGAAGATTCTACACTCAAGGTCGGGGCGACAATCAAGTCCACCCGGGGCCCTCAGCCGCTCTGGGATATTCTCAAACGGCTTGCATCCCTTAAGAAAATGAATGTTTCCTGGGCCAGTGATGTCGACCAGAACGTTCTTGTTGATGTTGATATCAGCGCCAATGACGATTTTTATGAATCCATCGACAACCTGCTCAGGCAAGTTGATTATTTCCATGAGATGCAAGGCAACACCATAGTCGTAAAATTCAAGGAAGTCCGTCAGTTCAGGATTGCCATGCCCTTTGTGAAGTCAGACTATAAAACCGGCACGGGCGGCAATGTCCTTGGCTCCAACGACGCATCAAGCAACATCGATGGTACCATCGAGCTGAAATCTTCCGAAAACACCTTCGATATCTGGGAAAATATCCAGGCAAACATGGATAAAATCATCGCGCTCTGGAACACCAAGGCCGTGACACCCGTAACCCCGGAAGCCGCCGCTCCGGCAGCCCCCGCTGACGCAACCGCCGCTACCGGCACCGAACCTGCACAGGCAACCAGGCAGGTTTCCTCAGGCACTGCGGAATATATTATCGACAAGCCCGTCGGCATTATTACCGTTACCGCGCCCCGGCCGGTTCTTAACGAATTGCAGCGTTACTTCGACACGCTTACCGCAGAACTCTACAAACAGATAAACATCGAGGCAAAAATCATAGAGGTTCACCTGTCAGACAACTCCTCCATCGGCCTCAACTGGGACCAGGTCCTGAATAATTTCAACGTTACGGGAAGGGTCACATTTGGTGATCCGGCCAGGGGGGGGCAGGTCTGGCCCTATGTCTCTTCCAACAACAACTCCTTCAACGATGGTACCGAGCATGGAAACGTCTACGACCCGACCCGTTTTATTTCCAAAATTGCTCTCGATGCCGTTGATTTCAATGTTTTTTTGAACGCTATTGAACAGCAGGGTGATGCCACCGTCCTGTCCAATCCGAAGATCAGTGTGATGAACGGACAGCCGGCCCTGCTGACCGTCGGTCGAAACGTCACCTATATCGAGAAAATCGAGACGGATATCGATACCTCAGGTGTTACACCGATCAGGACCTATACGGTCGATACCGCCAGGATTCTCTCCGGTATAGGACTTGCGCTGACGGCCACGATCCTGAACGACAAGGAAATCGTCATGAACCTGGTTCCGGTTACCTCCGAACTGCAGGAGCCGATTGAGTATAGGCAGGTCGGCACTGATGGCGGTGAAGTCGGACTGCCGATCATCAATGTTCGACAGATCAGTACCACGGTCCGGGTGAAGAACAACGAAATGCTCGTCATCGGGGGTCTGATCAGCGAACTTGATGCGACTGCGGGAAGCTTTGCGCCAATCCTTGGCCAAATTCCACTGATCCGTTACCTCTTCGGTTATGAAGAGAAAACAAAAGAGAAACGAGAGCTGATCATTCTGCTCAAACCCACGATTTTATAACTGAAACGAACCAACTTTAGCGGTAGTCCTCACTTCATCATTTGGCAGGGAGAGTATTATGAACAGGCTGAAATATCTGGTGTTCGGAATTTTAGCGTTGCTGCTGGCCGGTTGCGGCCAGACCGTCGTCGAATCACTCAAGGTACCTGAGGGTGCAGGACCGAATGCACCTGGTTCCGGCAAATCTATCGTCATCCTGCCGTTTGCGGACTACACGTACGCCGATAACCTCGCCTCCGCGCATCGCAGGAGTCTGCAGGTCACCGAGACTCTGACGGACCGCCTCGTTGCCAACGGTTTCGGCATGCCGGTGCAGGAGGATGTTTTCCGCTATATGGTCGAAGAGAACCTGATCAGTCTCGTTGCCTATGAAGAGAGCAACTCCACTTCTTTAACCAACGAGCTGTCCGGTGAATGGTCTGACAAAATGAAGGACAGGATCCGCAGTTACATCGTTCAACAGCAGACAGCACGCGACAACCGGGTTGCTGCGAGTCCGGGAACGCATGGCTTGACAGAGACGACCATCAAGAAAATCGGCCGACGCTTTAACGCTGATTACATTGTCAGGGGGCGCATCCTGGAATACAAGACCCGCCAGGATCCATCCTGGGCTCCCTGGAAAAAGGGGATCTTGCCCTTTGTTGTTGGCGGCACGCAACGCATCGCCTATGGTTTTGCAGATTCAGATGAGTATGACCGGTGGGGTCAGATGACTGCTGGTGCCACCTGGGGCGCACTCATCGGCTATCAAACAACATGGCCGTTCAATCCTGACAGTGGTTCTACCTATTTCGGTGCCAGCAACGCAACCTCTAATGCAATTTTCTGGGGGCTTGCTGCCGGCGCCCTTGGCGATATGACCTACAACAGCGGCAGAATCGATCAGGCCGTCGTGCAGATGCGCATCTGGGTTCAGGAAGCTGCTACCGGCAACCTGATCTGGACCAACCGAATCAGGGTGCAGGTATCACCCGAGTCCGTCTTCTCCGACAATCAGTATGACGCCCTGTTCAACAGCGCCATTGAAAAAAGCATAACCAGCCTGATAGACAATTTCGTGACCTACGGACTGTAGCAGATCGTTGCTGCAAATCTAAAAAAGAAGGCCCGCTCACCATTCATCATGGTGAGCGGGCCTTTCTGTGTTTTTATTAGTAACCAGCTAGTTTGATCCGTTTTTCGCCTTCTGCGCATTCTGAAACAAACCAAGAAAATTGATCGGCTCCATCAGAAACGGCATGAACCCGCCGTCAACCGATACCTGGCTGACCACCTGCCTGGTAAAGGGAAAGAGCTGGTTAGGGCACTCCACGCCAAGAACCATGGGCAGGTGTTCTTCCGGAATATTCTTGAGAAGAAAAATACCGGCATGCTCAATTTCAAGGATAAAAAGGACGCGGGATTCTTCCTCTTTAGTAACGACTTTAGCGGTAACCTCGAGAGAGACCTCCCAGTGGTCATCGGTCACTTGCTTGTTGTTTATCTGCAGATTGAGCTCTACATTCGGATCAGTCTTCTGGGTAATCCGGAAGACCTCAGGGGCATTCGGATTCTCGAATGACAAATCCTTGATATACATTTTCTGCATGCGCAGGACGGGACTGGCCGGTGTATCTCCGGCAGCTGTGCTCTCACTCATATCTCTTCCTCTTTAAATGTGGATTAGATGGCAATTACCTAAAACTGCCGGCATTAAACTGTATATAAAGCTGCGGCGCAAGCCTTTTACTGCATCGTTGAGCCGGCAGCACAGCCTTGGCCTTCAGGCTGAAGCTATTAATTCTTGGTGCCGTCATCTTCGAGAATCTGCTTGAGAAACATTCCGGTATAGGACTTTTTAATCCGGGTTATTTGCTCGGGGGTCCCGGCAGCAAGGACCTCTCCGCCCCGGTCTCCACCTTCCGGACCGATGTCAATAATCCAGTCCGCCGTCTTGATTACGTCCAGATTGTGTTCGATGACAATAACCGTATTCCCCTGGTCAACAAGCCGGTTGAGTACCGACAGCAGGTGCTTGATATCGGCCGGATGCAGTCCCGTTGTCGGCTCATCAAGGATATAGAGCGCTTTGCTGCTGCTTCTTCCGGATAACTCACGGGCAAGTTTGACACGCTGAGCCTCCCCTCCGGAAAGCGTCACCGACGACTGCCCGAGTTTTATATAAGACAGCCCGACATCATGAAGGGTCTGCAGCCGATTCCTGATGGCGGGAATATTCTCGAAAAAACTCAGTGCCTCAGCCACCGTCATGTTGAGAACATCATGAATCGATTTATCCTTGAAGTGTATCTCAAGGGTTTGCTGGTTGTATCTTCGGCCATGACAGGTTTCACACACCACGTAAACGTCGGGAAGAAAGTGCATGGCGATACGCAGTACACCCTCACCATCGCAGGCTTCACAGCGTCCTCCCTTCATATTGAAACTGAAGCGTCCCGGCTGATACCCCCGTGAGCGGGATTCAGGCAGGCGTGAGTACAGTTCACGAATCGGCGTAAAAACACCGGTATAAGTCGCCGGGTTGGAGCGTGGCGTTCTGCCGATGGGACTCTGATCGATGTCGATGATTTTGTCAATGTGCTCCAGTCCCTCCAGCCTTGTTCCATCCTTCTCAACCGTCTGTTGCTTCCGTGACTTGCCCAGCCTGGCAAGCATGAACAGAGTTTCCATGATCAGGCTGCTCTTCCCGGAACCGGAGACACCGGTAATGGCCGTCATAACGCCAAGGGGAAAACAGCTGTTTATATTCTTGAGATTATTAATGCGGGCCCCTGAGATATTCAGGCTCTTTCCCCCCCGCTTTTTCACCTTTCTTCTGCTGCCGGGAACCGCAATATTTTTTCTGCCGGACAGGTAGGCGCCTGTTTCAGATTTCTCGCAATCGAGAAGATCTACAACGGTACCGCTGAACACGACATCCCCGCCATGGACTCCGGCACCGGGCCCCATATCAAGTATATGATCAGCAGCAAGAATCGTGTCTGTATCATGTTCAACCACAATAACCGTATTACCAAGATCCCGCAGTTCCACCAGGGTGTTTATCAATTTCTGGTTGTCGCGCTGATGAAGCCCGATACTTGGCTCATCAAGGATATACAGGACTCCAGCCAGACGCGAACCTATCTGGGAGGCCAACCTGATCCGCTGAGCTTCCCCCCCTGAAAGGGTTCCCGATTTCCTCTCAAGGGTCAGATAGCCCAAGCCGACGTCCTCGAGAAAGGACAGCCGGTCCACTATCTCCTTGAGAACCGGTTCGCCAATGAAGCGTTCACGATCATTGAACGGCAGCACCGGCACATCCCGCAGCAGTTGCTCGATCGATATTGAACTGAGTTCGTAAATATTGTGGGGGCCGATTCGCACGGCAAGCGCCTGCGGATTGAGGCGGGCACCCTTGCATGTCGGACAGACCTGTTCATTCATGTAGCGGATCAGCTCTTCCCTGATCATTGATGACTGGGTCTCATGGTACCTTCGATCAAGCTGGGGAATGACCCCTTCGAAGCGCTTGACCGCCGTCATTTCTCGTCGGCCTTTCCGGTAATAAAAGTGGATTTCGTCCCTGCCGGAACCATACAGGATGATGTTCTGCTGCTTGGTCGACAGCTTGGTAAAAGGGGTCTGCAGGGAAAAATCGTAATGTTTGGCGACGGCAGCAAGCATCTGCCCGGTATAGGTCGCTTCATTTCTCCATCCCCATGGGGCAATCGCTCCTGAGCTTATTGACAGGTTTTGGTCAGGGACGATGAGCGCTTCATCAAAGAACTGTTTGACTCCGAGTCCACCGCATTCGGCACAGGCCCCCTGGGGATTATTAAAAGAAAAGAGCTGGGTGGAAAGCGGCGGCATGGAAATTCCGCAGGTATGGCAGGCAGCCAGTTCGCTGAATAATTGTTCACGACCGCTATCAGGGAAAAAGGCCAGCAGAAACCCCTCGGTCACCTTGACTGCCGTGCTGATCGAGTCGGCAAGCCGGCGCCGGACACCTGATTTGAGTACGAGCCGGTCGACGACGACCTCTATTGAATGCTTCCTGTTCTTGTCAAGTTCCTGGACATCGTCGGCATGAACAATGTCACCGTCAACCCTGACCCTGACGAATCCCTCCTTGCGGATACGGGTCAGCAATTGCTCATGACGGCCCTTGCGGTCAGAGACCATCGGGGCAAGCAGGATAACCTTCGTCCCCTCGGGCTCGGCAAGAAGAATGTTGACCATATCCTCCACGGACTGGGACCGGATCTCCTCCCCGCATTCCGGGCAGCAGGGTCTTCCGCAGCGGGCATAGAGCAGACGGAGATGGTCATAAATTTCCGTGACCGTGCCGACCGTTGAACGCGGGTTCTTGCTCGTCGTTTTCTGTTCGATTGACACGGCCGGAGACAAACCTTCCAGAGAGTCCACATCCGGCTTGTTCATCTGCCCGAGGAATTGCCTGGCATAGGTGGAAAGAGACTCGACATACCGCCTCTGCCCTTCGGCATACAGGGTGTCAAAGGCCAGGGTCGATTTTCCCGACCCCGACAGACCGGTAAACACCACCAGGGCGTTACGCGGCAGATCAACGTCGATGTTTTTCAAATTATGCATCCGGGCACCACGGATGCGGATCGATTTGGGTTCCATTATCTCAGCGAGGTTTCACAAGGCATCGCGCCGTTCAGGCGAAGAGGCGTGCGTGTTCGATCTTGATACAACGATCCATGATACAGTCAAGCCCGGCTTCCCGTGCCATCTGCGCAGCTCTTTCATTGATTATTCCCTGCTGCATCCACACGGCCCCGGCACGAACAGCAATAGCCTGTTTGACAATGGGCAGAACATGCTCCGGCAATCGAAAAATATTGACGATGTCAATCTGCTCCGGAACAGCTGAAATATCGGCATAACAGGGAGTGCCGAAAATCTTATCCTGTCCGGGATTAACTGGAATGATCCGGTAACCGGCAGCCTGGAGATAACGCCCGACCATATTGCTTGGCCGACTGTCTTTCGGGGAAAGCCCCACCACGGCAATGGTCCGTGCAGAGCGGAGCAGCCGCTTTATCTGTTTATCCTGCATGACAGTGTGCATAAGGTATCCGTGCCATTTTGATTAAATACTGTAACCAGACAGCAAAATATAATGCTGATCGGCTGGACAAAAGTCAAGATTACAATTATAAACTGCAGCATCGTTTCGTTGAGATGAAAGGCGATTAATTCCGCCAGATGCCGTACCGGGAAGAACGAGGAGCAACTATGAATTTCCAGGATATCATTTTCGAGTTGGACAAATACTGGTCCGAAAAGGGATGTGTGATCCAGCAGCCATACGACATGGAAGTCGGCGCCGGAACGTTTCACCCGGCCACCCTGCTCCGTGCTCTTGGTCCCGAACCATGGAAAGCAGCCTATCCGCAGCCTTCCAGGAGACCGACTGACGGCAGGTACGGAGCAAACCCGAACCGGCTGCAGCATTACTACCAGTACCAGGTCGTCATAAAACCTTCACCGCTCGATGTTCAGGAACTCTACCTGGAAAGCCTCAAGCGGTTTGGCCTGGATCTGCTCGAGCACGATATCAGGTTTGTCGAAGATGACTGGGAATCGCCAACCCTGGGAGCCTGGGGGCTCGGCTGGGAGGTCTGGCTTGACGGTATGGAAATCACCCAGTTCACCTATTTCCAGCAGGCCGGCTCCATCGATCTGCATCCCGTCACCGCCGAGATCACCTACGGCCTGGAACGTATCGCCATGTATCTCCAGGCGGTGGACAGCGTCTATGACATAAAATGGAATGACGAGGTGACCTATGGCGAGATCTTCCACCAGGCAGAAGTTGAATTTTCCACCTTCAACTTTGAGGAAGCGAATGTGGAGAAAATGATCGACTTTTTTTCCACCTACGAGCAGGAGGCCCAGAAGCTGATCGATAAGAACCTCATTCTGCCGGCTTACGACTATTGCCTGAAATGTTCCCACACCTTTAACCTGCTGGACGCGCGCAAGGCAATCAGTGTCGCAGAGCGCACCAGGTATATCGCACGAATCAGAAATATCGCCAGAAAAGTCGCTGAGGCCTACGTCAAACAGCGTGAGGAGATGGGCTTCCCGCTTTTGCGGAAAGTTACAGGCTGATAAGTATTGGCGGAAGTGCATGGGAATCGAACCCACCTGAGAGGCTATTAACCCCTCACACCGGATTTGAAGTCCGGGAGGACCACCAGTGCCCTGTCCACTTCCGTTCACTCCTGATATACTCTCGTAAGGCGAGTAAAAGTAATTAATATTGACCCGGAAAGCAACTTATTATTATAGTAGTATCTTTGTAGTATGATAAGTTCATCGTTCAATCAATTCAACCATCTCAATATTCTATAGATCCTTATGCAGTGTGAGAGATTGATCAAACAGATCAAAACGTGGTATCTGCATGTCAAGGCGGAAACCATGGCCCCGGCTCGAATGGTTCAGTTTATGAAACAGCACGTCGCGTCCTGTTCCGTCTGCCGGGAAGACGGTGATGTCCTTGACGAGATCGAGAAAATCACCGAGTTAATTCTTCCGGACTCAAAAATACCCAAAGCCGTCCGCCTGAAGCAGGAAATGGATGATGCGCTTGAGGAGGCAGACGAAGAAGTAGCGGATGAGGCGGCTGATACGGAAGATGAAGCAGAAGGTGAGGAAGACGTATTTGCCGAGGATGAAATAGAAGAACCGCTGACGCCCGACAGCACAAAACTATAAGTAATCGCTTTTTCAAGGCTGCCTATAAGACAGTTCGACACCATTCCTTTAGCGTTGTTTCTCTAAAATTTCCGGCGTTTTCAACATCTTTTTCTCCTGGCAGTCAGTAAGCCAGCAAACATTACTCTTTCATCTTCACGTGCGCCTAACGAATTGAAAATATTCTATAGATGTAAACGCGACTCCAACCGGTAAACTTTATTTTTTTTGCGGAAAAAACCTTGCTG
>JAHEMX010000618.1 GCA_024643445.1 Desulfobulbaceae bacterium
TGCCGGCACGGAAGTGGAAAATGCGCATGCAGCTTGCTGCGCCATGGTTTGCCGGGCAGCTCAGGCAGATGGAGCCTGGAAATCGATGGTTTGACGCGGTCTGTTTTTCAACCTTTATCGATGTCGCGCTCTTTAAAGCACTTGTGCAAACAGTCGAAGGGTGGAATAACCGCTGCCGTTACCTGACCTACTTTCACGAAAATCAGTTCGCGTATCCCCGCCTGTTGCCGAAGCAAACACTGCATCAGTTCACGGCTATCAATTTCTCCTCAGCACTGGTGTCTGACTCCATCGCCTTTAACTCGCATTTCAACAGAAATTCTTTTTTCCATCATGTAGGAACCTATTTAGAAAAAGCATCAGATATAGATATCCGCTATGTATTGGAAGAACTTGAGCAGAAGAGTATTGTCCTGTATCCCGGCATCGATTTCTCCGACCTGGATCTCATCAAAAAAAGAGACAGACCCCTTGGTGACTCACCACTGATAATCTGGAACCACCGCTGGGAGCATGATAAAAATCCGGAAGCGTTCTTCAGTGGACTGATTGGCCTGAAAGATCGCGGAATACCTTTCAGGCTGGCACTGCTCGGTCAGCATTTCAGGGATAAGCCGCAATGTTTCATCTCCGGCCTGGAAAAACTTGCCGATAGAATCATTCATGTCGGCTTCCTCGATGACAGGCAGGACTATTATCGACTGCTGGCAGAAGGCGACGTTATCGTTTCAACGGCAAGACATGAATTCTTCGGTATCGCGGTTATCGAGGCGGTGCGAGCCGGCTGCACCCCGGTTTTGCCCGACGGGCTGTCATATCCCGAACTGTTCGAAAAAAAATATCTCTATCAGGAAGGAGGTCTCAGCTCTCATCTCGAACAGGTTTTACAGAACAGAGAAGTTGTGACGGTGACGCAGCGGGAAACGATGACACAACCGTTCAGTTGGGAACATCTTTCGGGTGATTATGAGAAATGGCTGGCAATCTGAGCTCATGCTGAAAATGAGGATACGCCCAATCTTCGTATTCGCTAACGGGGCGGCGAATCGGCGCAAACCAGGAGCAGCGATAAACGGCAAACGACCTGGCATCCGAGTCATTGTTTGTTGACGCCCGCACGATCAATGGCTAGTACTTTTCCCGGAAAGCAAAATCGAGCATGCGTTGAATGGGGATTTTTGCCCGTTCAGCCAGTTTTCCCGACACAAAAATTTCGTTGTTCCCCTTTTTGAGCACCTCAAGCAGGTTCTGCAGCGAATTCATCCCCATCCATGGGCAACGGGCGCAGCTTTGGCATGTTGCTCCTTCTCCTTCTGTTGGTGCCTCGATCAGCGTTTTTTCCGGGGCCACTTTGCGCATCTTATTGAAGATGCCTTTGTCGGTGGCGACGATAAAGGTGGCCTGTTTCATATTCCTGACGGCGTTGATGAGTGCGGTAGTTGATCCGACAACGTCCGCCTGGGCGATGACGGCCTCCGGAGATTCCGGATGCACGAGTACGGCGGCCTCAGGGTACAATTTCCTGACCCGGGCCAGGGCGATCGAGCGAAATTCTTCGTGCACGATACAGGAACCGGGCCAGAAGATCATTTCCGCCCCTGTTTCGCGCTGCACATAGCCGCCTAGATGTTTGTCGGGAGCCCAGAGAATTCTTTCGCCTTTTGCAGCCAGGTGTTTTGCAATCGGAAGAGCTATGCCGGAGGTGACGACCCAGTCGGAACGAGCCTTGACCTCGGCACTGGTATTGGCATAAACCACCACCGTATGATCAGGATACTGATCGCAAAAGGCCGAAAATGCATCACTTGGACAACCCACGTCAAGGGAACAGGTGGCATTGAGGTCTGGCATCAATACACGTTTGTCATTGCTGAGTATTTTAGCGGTTTCACCCATGAATCGCACGCCGGCGACAATCAGTGTTTCGGCCGGGTGTTGTTGACCAAAGCGCGCCATTTCCAGCGAGTCCGCAACGCAACCGCCGGTTTCATCGGCGAGATCCTGCAGTCTGCCGTCGGTATAGTAATGGGCGACAAGGACAGCATTCTGTTCCTTCAGAAGTACTGCTATTTCAGTCTTTAACTGGATTGTCTCGTCATCTGAAAGTTCAGGCCATTGCGGGTGTGAAGGAATAGTGACGGTGGGAATGATGAGCTGAGCCCGATTTATGCCGGTCGTGTTTTTGTTCATTGTACGTCGCCTAAAAAAATGTCTTGCCGATGGTTGTCAGGGAGCGATGAGCAGGTCAGGGCACCATTACTAAACAAAAAATAGTCATTTCTGCAATAGATCCTTGCCGTTTTACTATCCACCATCCACTATAAGGCTTTACCGCCCCGTTACAATTA